>JAJYQY010000032.1 GCA_021794385.1 Pseudomonadota bacterium
CCCGGTAGATGGGGTTGCGTATCTCGGCCAGGGAGCGCAGCCGCTGTTCCAGATCCGCCACCTGCAGCAAGGGCCGGCTGCGGTCTTGGCGTAGTCGTTTGAGCTGTTCCTCCACGCTCACGTCGAGATACACCACCCGTCCCATGCCACGCAGATGCTCACGGTTGGCGGCAGAAAGGACGGCGCCGCCCCCCGTGGCGAGTACCATGGTGCCCGCTTTGGCGGCCAATTCGGCGATTACCCGGCTTTCCCGCAGGCGGAAGCCCGCCTCGCCCTCGATCTCAAAGATCGTATTAATGGAAACGCCGGTATTTTCAAGGATAATGGCGTCACTATCGACGAAGGGCACGTGCAAGCGGGCGGCCAGCAGCCGCCCGATGGTGGATTTGCCCGAACCCATGGGCCCCACCAGGATTAAACTACCCTCGGTAGTCATCCGCCACTGGCAAGAGAGGATTCACCGTCCGCTGAACCATCCTGCGCCCCGTCATTGATGACTTTGGGGGTGAGGAAGATGAGGAGTTCGGTCTGGGAAACATTATGGGTACGGCTCTTGAACAGCCAGCCCACTCCGGGGATGTCCTTCAATAAGGGTATCCCGGTGTCGTAGTTGCTGCGCGTATCGGTATAAATACCGCCGATGACGACCGTCTGTCCATTGGCGACCAGGAGCCTGGTTTTTACCTGCTGGGTATTGATGGGCACCCCGGATGGCGTGGTTTGCGCATAGTTCGGTTGATCATTGGTGGCATTGACGTCCATGGTGATCTTGCCGTTGGGCGCAATATGGGGGGTCACATCCAGGCTCAACACCGCTTTTTTGAAGGAGACCGAGGTTGCGCCGCTACTGGTGGCTTGTTGGTAGGGGATCTCCTGCCCTTGTTGAATAATGGCTTTTTCGTTGTCAGCGGTCAGCACTTTGGGGCTGGAGATGATTTTGGCTTTATTGGCCGCTTGCAGGGCCTGTAGTTGCAAGTCGATGACCCGGCTGCCTAATGCTGTACCCAGGGCAATACCGAGGGAAGCCGGGTTGAGGCCCGTCAAGGCGCTGCCCGCTGGCGCGTAGGCAGGGAGGTTGACCAGGGCGGGGACCGAGAATCCGGTAGCGCCGGTCGTCGTGGTACTGTTCCCGTTTATCGGAAAATATCCACCCTGGGTGGATGTTCTTTGGGAAGCGCCGGTGCCCGATAGGTTGATGACGCCGTTACCCGTATTGGAAGTGTAGGTGCCCCCCCATTGTACGCCGAGAGACTGAGCGGCGTTGGTGGTGATTTGTACGATGCGCGCCTCGATGAGGACCTGGGGTACCGGCCTGTCGATTTTCGCAATCAGCAGTTTGATATTGTCGATATCCTGGGGGGTATCGCGAACCAAGAGGCTATTGGTCCGGGTCACCACCGCCACGGATCCGCGCGAACCGAGTAAAGAGTTCCCCAGGGTGGAAGAAGGGATGCCCAGGGCCGCAGCAAGGGCAGCGTTTTGCGCCGTATTGGCCGCATTGCCATTGATCGCCCCTTCGCCTGCGGCAGCACTGCCGTTTTGCTGGGCAAATCCTTGCAGGAGTTGGGCAATCTCCGCAGCGCGGGCGTATTTGATGGGAATGAGTTCGGTGACCAATGGTTCCAGCTTGCGCTTGCTGGCGGCTGCCTTCAGTTCTGCCTCCTCTTGGGTGCTGATCTGATTGGCCGGAGCTACCCAGAGGATGTTACCGATATGCTTTACGGCCAGGCCCTGGGAGTCCAGGATGACCTTGAAGGCTTGCTCCCAGGGAACATTTTTCAGGCGAATGGACAGGGTGCCGGCCACGTTGTTGGATACCACGATATTCTGATGCGTAAAGTCGGCGATCACCTGGAGGGCATCGCGGACGCTGATGTTCTGGAAGTCCATGCTCAGGCGGGCGCCGGCAGCCACCTCGCCGGCATTTGCGGCAGCGGGCTTGGCGTGGACATTGACCAGGAGGTGGTTGCCCAACTGGTAGGCCGAGTATTCAAAAGGCCCATTGATGGCAAAGACCAGGCGTGTATCGCTGCCGCGCGGGTAGCTGTCAATATATTGCACCGGCGTCCCAAACTGATTGACGTCAAAACGGTGGGCATAGCTCGATGGTAGCTGGGTATCCTTGAGGTCCACCACCAGCGCACCATTTTCCCGGGTCACGTTCATCTGCGGCTGACTGCCATTGATGGTGAGGTCGAGGATCCCTCCACCTTCCTTGCCACGCTTGAAACCGAGGTCGGCAATGCTGGTCCCGTTGAAGGCTGACACCGAAGGCACCCCGGAAGCGCTTGGTCCCGCGCCCTCTGCGAGGGGTGCGGGGGCGGGCGCTTCCGGGGTGCTGCTGGCAGGGGTGGCGGCTGCGGCCGTTGCGGTGCCGGGGGCTGCACCGCCCTCGGCAACGAGGGCAATCCGGTATCCGCCGGGCGCCGGTTCGATCATGATCGCCTGGGGTGATTTCAGGAGGAGGTCGAGGCGGGCTTTGCCCGGTAGGTTTTCCGCGAGAACGTCCTGGATCACGCCCTCGCCACGGACGGTGCCTACGGAGTTGGCAAAATGGGCGTCGGTAAAATCGATCTGCACCCGGTAGCCGCCATTGAGGGTGTTGACGTCATAGGCGGGACGCTCGGTGGAGCGAATGAGAAGAGCGGCACCATGCTGATCCTGAACGGGCGCGATGCCGGTAATCAGGCTTTCCGCCCACGCCGGTGCCGATCCCAGGCACAAGGCTGCCAGGACGGCCAGGGTGGCGGGTCGTAAGGCGGCCGGCATGCGGTGGCGCACCCGGTGATGGCGGGGGGCGGTGGCGCGGCGGGCGCTGCAGGGTGCTGTGCTCATGGGTCTCTATCCTCTATCTTTTTGGGCTGGCAGTCCGCTTAGGTACCACTTTGCATGTGCATGACGGTTTGCTGTTTCTGGAATCCGCCGAAGGCATTGGGAATGTACTCTTCCACGGTGATGGAGCGCTTCCCCATCTGGTCGTTGATGCTGATGATGCGGCCATTGTTCCTGCCGACATAGCTGCCAATGGTGGCGCGGTAGATCTTCTGGTCCGGTGCTTGGATGACCGCCCAGAGGCGCCCCCGGGCGTCGCGTATGATCCCGTTGATCTTCAGGCTGGACAGGTCAAATTTTTCCAGGGGCTGTAAAGGACCATGATCCTGCGGCCGCGGCCCTTTGCTGGCCTGCGCGGCAAGCTGACGCAGGCGTAGTTCCGAGAAGCTGGTGAACGGATCGCGACCACTCTCGCCGACGTAGGCGGCGGCATGATAGGCCGGGGTGGCCGGCAAGGGCGTGATGTGGGTATTGAATTTTGGCCCATTGGCTACAAACTGGCGTAAATCGCTGAGATTGTCGCCGTGCTGGCAGCCCGCCAATAAGGTCATGGCGCTGATAACGAGGGCGGACGGGGCAAACTTTTTCATGGCTTCGCCCCCGCTTTTTCGCTGTCGTCCAGATAGCGATAGGTCGTGGCCGTGCACTGCAATACCAGTTTTTGCGTGGATTGCGCCTTTGCGGCCTCGTCGCTTCCGGTGCTGGGTAGCCGGGTGATGTCGATGTCATTCAGGGTGACGATACGCGGCATGGCGGCCACGGCGGCAGCAAACTGCCCCATGGCGTCATAGGTGCCCACCACCTTGAGCTTGACGGGGATTTCGGCATAGAAATTCTTGCTCACCTCGGGGAGCGGCTGAAAAAGCTCAAATTCCAGCCCACGGCTGCGTCCCGCCAGGGTGACGTCGTCCAGAAGGGAGGGGATCTGGGTGCGATTGGGTAATTGTTCCAGGAAGCGGGTAAAACGTACCTGCATTTCCTTGATCTGCGCTTGATAGGCGGGAAGTCCGGCGGCCAGGAGCTGCTTTTGGCGGATCTGCTCCTTGAGGCTGCTTTCCTGCTGGCGGAGCTGGTTGATCTTCTCGTTTTCGGGCGAAATGAACCATATCCACGCGACAAACCCTACCAGTACCACCAGGATCGCCACGGCGATGAGCTTGGTTTTGATGGGCCAGCGGATAACATCTTCGATCTGGAAATTGCGCAGTTCGTCAAGGGTCATGGCTGTGTACCTTTGCTGCTTTGCCCATTGCTCTTGGTGGCGCTGACGGGTGCCCGGATATTCATCTGTAAGGAAAACTGGCCGACTTCCTCGTTGCCCAACTTGGCTTTGCTGATGATGTTCAGCAGGGGCTTGTCGAAAATGGTTGAGGCCTCGATATTGCGCATCAGTTCGGCTACCTGATTATTGGCCTGGGAATAGCCATCCACCGTGACGGTGTTGCCATGCTGTTGCAGGTGGGTGAGGAAAATCCCGGGCGGAGTGATGGTCGCCAGTGTGTTGAAAATACGTACCGTAAGGTCGCGTTTGCTCTGGAGGTCGGTGATGATCCCTTCGCGTGAGAGCAGTTGGTCACGCTCCTTGCGCAGATCGACAATGGAGGCAATTTGTTTGTCGAGGCCCTGGGCTACGCCTTGCAGGTATTGTACGCGCTGTTCTTGGACCTCGGCGCGATAGCTGAAAATGGCGTAGACCCCGTAATAAAAAAAACCGACGAGAATGAGCACGGCCATCAGTCCGGCGATGAAGATCTGATTTTGTCGGGCACGCCGCGCTTCCCGGTAAGGTAACAGATTGATGCGGATCATGCGGGCAACCTCCGCAAGGCGAGACCGCAGGCTACCGCCAGGGAGGACCGATCGGTATCCAGAAAGCGCCGGCTCACCTGGGCAGCTATTTCCATACCCCCAAATGGATCAGGGACGTATACGGGAAAGTTCACCAAACGACGAAGGTGCTCAGCCAACTGCGGTGTCTGGGCGCCAAGGCCGAAAAGATGGACTGCGCCAACACTGGTATCGGGCATGCTGGCCTGGAAAAAATCCAGGGAACGGAATAATTCCTGGGCGGTGCTGCGGGCGAAGGGCGTCAGGACGTCGCTGGCATAATCCGGCGGCAAACCGCCGAAGCGCTGCATGCGCAGGGCATCATTGGCATCCAGGCCGTAACGTCGCTGGATGTCTTCGGTGAGGCGGGTCACCCCGAAGTTATGCTCACGGGAATAGACGGGCTGCCCGTCATGGAAGACATAAATATTGGTCGTAATGCTGCCCATTTCGACGAGGACGACGGCGCCCTCCTCGGTACCCTGGTGGGGATCTTGACGCACGAGATGCTCATGCAGCAGCCATAAGGAGAAAGGTTCGACATCGACTATTTTCGGTTTCAGACCCGCCTCTTCCAGAACGGCGACGCGGTCTTCGACGGTTTCCTTTTTGCAGGCTACCAGCAAGACCTGCTGATAACCCTTGCGCGACCCGTCGTCACCCAGGGGGGAGAAGTCGAAGTTGACGGCATCGATGCTGTAGGGGATGTACTGTCCCCCCTCGAAGCGGATCTGCTCCTCGATCCCCATCTCGTCCAGGTCTTTGGGGAGGGAGATGACCTTCACGATGGCGGCATTGGCCGGCAAGGCCGTAGCCACTGCCTTGGTGCGCACGCGCGAGCGCTCCAGGATGACGCGAATGGTGCGCGTGACGGCTTCGACATCGTGGATGGCACGTTCGCTGACGGCTCCCGGAGGAAGCGCTTCGGCGTCCGCATGTTCTACCCGCAGTCCGCCGCGGAGTACGGCGATTTCTACGAGTTTGACAGCATCAGGACTGATATCGAGTCCTGCGAGGGGGGGGCTTGGCAAGCGCAGCACGTTTCTTCCCTGTGGTATGGTGTTGGTTCCCGGTACGCGTTTCACCCCGGCGGATGGCAAGGGGCCCGTCCTGTTCTAGCGTCGCAGGGGAAATTAGCAGCATTACGGCCCCTGTCAAGGTGAAGATGGGAAAAAAGGCTTTCCGCAGCGGTGGGCTATGTTAGGCTGGACACTTTCTAAAGGCCATGAGGAGCACCCATGAGTAACCATCTGGCAGATGCCGCAAGCCCTTATCTGCGCCAGCATGCGGATAACCCCGTCGACTGGTACCCTTGGGGGGAGGCGGCCTTGACCCGCGCACGGGAGGAGAACCGGCCCATCCTCTTGTCCATCGGCTATTCGGCCTGCCACTGGTGCCATGTGATGGCCCATGAATCCTTTGAGGACCCGGCAATCGCCGGGATCATGAATGCCGGCTTTGTCAACATCAAGGTAGACCGTGAGGAGCGCCCGGACCTGGACCAGGTCTACCAATTGGCGCAGCAGATGATGACCCGGCGTGCCGGGGGCTGGCCGCTCACGGTATTCCTGACGCCGGATTTGTTGCCCTTCTATAGCGGCACCTATTTCCCCAAATCGCCCCGTTACGGTTTGCCCGGTTTTGGCGATCTTTTGCAGCAGATCCTTACCGTCTATCACCAGCGCGGGGAGGAGGTGCAGGCGCAGGCTGCGGCCTTGCAGGAAGCCCTGGGGCGTCTGGAAAAGGGGCGTGATCCGGCGGAACCGCCACTGTGGACGGCGGCGGCGCAGACGGCGATGACGGCTTTGGTCCAGCACTTTGACCGGCGCTGGGGCGGTCTGGGTGATGCACCCAAGTTTCCGCAGGTCCCCAGCCTGGAATTTTTGGCCATGCAAGCCGCGCAAGGCAATGCCCTGGCGTTGGGCATGCTGGAGCATACCCTCGCGGCGATGGTGCGGGGCGGCCTTTTTGATCAGATCGGGGGCGGTTTTTTCCGCTACAGCGTCGATGCGCGTTGGGAAATCCCGCACTTTGAAAAAATGTTGTACGACAATGGCCAGATGCTGTCGATTTATGCCTTGGGCCATGCGTTGCAGGCGGATCCCCTCTACGGCGAAGTGGTAGAGGCCAGTGTGATGTGGCTGATGCGGGAGATGCGTGGTCCCGAGGGGGGCTTTTATAGCGCCCTGGATGCGGACTCCGCAGGGGAAGAGGGGCATTTTTATCTCTGGCAGCGCTCCGAAGTGGAAAACGCCCTGGACCCGGAACTCCGGGCATTGGCCTTGCGCTGCTGGGGCCTGGATCGCCCGGCCAATTTTGAGGATCAGGCCTGGCACCTGCAGCGCTGCATGGAGCCGGCCGCCGCGGCGATGGCCTTGGGTGAGGCGGAAGAAACGGCTGCTCACGCTTTGCAAAGGGCGCGGGAGCGGCTTTTTCGCTTGCGCGCAGAGCGTCTCCACCCGGGCCTCGATGATAAACGCCTATGCGCCTGGAATGCGCTGACCCTGCGCGGCTTGGCGCTGGCGGGACGGGTCTTCGGGCGGCAGGAATGGATCCGCATGGCGCAGGAAACGGCGGATTTCCTGCGCGCGCGGCTTTGGCAGGACGGCCGCCTGTATGCCGTATGGAAAGAGGAGAGAGCCTATCAGCCAGCCTATCTGGATGATCATGCTTTTTTGTTGCAAGCCTTGCTGGAACTGCTGCAATGCGAGTTCCGGATGCAGGATCTGCATTTTATCCGGGATCTGGCCGATGCCTTGTTAGACCGTTTCATGGATGCCCAGCGCGGCGGATTTTTCTTTACCGCCGACGATCAACCCACACCGGTCACGCGCATGAAGCCGACCCAGGACCAGGCCATCCCTGCGGGTAACGGCGTTGCCATTCTCGCCCTGCAGCGATTGGGGCACCTGCTGGGAGAAGGCCGTTACCTGGATGCGGCGGAACTGGGCCTGCGGGCCTTTGGCGGTATTTTGAATGAGCAAGGGCTTGCCGTCCCGACCCTGTTGTGTGCCTTGCGCGAAGCACAGGAGCCGCTGCCGACCATGATCGTCCGTGGCTCCGCCGCTGCCCTGGAATCCTGGCGTGCGGCCCTTTGCGGGCAATATCCCGGCGACCGGATCATGGTGTTTATCCCCAATGGGGTGAAAGACCTGCCGCCAATCCTGGAGCGCGTAGCGCCCGCTAGCGGGCGGGCCTGGCTGTGTCGGGGCTTGCAGTGCTTGGCCCCGGTGGATAGCCCGGAGGAGTTGCTGGCGTTGCTGGAGCAGCGGCGCCCGGATGCCGTGCTCCCCGGAAGGGGTTGATCCTGACGGCAGGCGAAAACTCGCCTTTGGACTCAAACAGTTCGCCTGCCGGACGCTGGATTTTGCCTGGAACAACGACGGCTTGGGCCGAAGTCGCGGCAAAACACCTCTGCCAACTGCCGGATCCAGGTTCAACCGACCTCAAGGGAAAAGCGCACAGATCTCCCTATCTTCTGCCCCGGCCAGCAACGCCTTGGCGCGCAGGAGAAGTTCCTGGGCGCGCCCGCGGTCGGCGTTGCAGGCCGTTTGCCAGATCGGAAAGAGGGCGTTTTCCTCACGGTTTTCGTGCTTGGCCAAAGAACCTGAGAGTACGGCGCAGATGGGGGCGAGGAGGCCGTAATCCTTTTCGTTGAAGGCTTCCTCCAAAATGCGTACCTGCTCGACGATGCTATCGTGCTCGCCAAGCATGTCGCCCAGTGGGCCGTGCTCGGCATCGCCCCCCAGTGCCGGCCCGAGGACGTGGTTTTCCAGATGGACATGGCGACGCAGGCCGATCCAGTAGTCCTTAAAAATATGTTCTGCCTCGGTTATATCGTTTTGATTGGCGGCCAGGAGCACATCAGCGAACTGGCGATCCAGGCGGAAGTGATCCCAGGTCAGTAGATCGACTACATCGCGGGCCTCGGCTTCGGCCCGCGGCTGCACCGTAATCTCCCATTGCGGGCCATGCTGCGTGGCCGACCAGGAAATGCTGTCACGGAGCTGGAAGCTGATGGCCTTCATCAACGATGTCGGTTCAAAATCCACCTGAATCTGCAGACGCTGGCCCAGGCCCAGGCCCAGACGCTGCGCGGCGGCGAAGACCACGGGCCGCGCCGCTTGATCCGATTGGCCGAGCAAATCGATTGAGACGGAAGCATTCGAGGCGGGGCCCTGGATGACATCCCGTTGTGCATTGGACACGATATGATCTCCTTTTCGCTTCACTGTCAAATAGGGCAAATGTGCGCTCATTCTGCGCGCTTTGGCAAGCGCTGACAGCCCTGTTGCTAAGAGAGGGGGCGACGGTACTTGCCTTTTACACCTT
>JAJYQY010000045.1:0-7321 GCA_021794385.1 Pseudomonadota bacterium
GTGCTGGATTTCTTTGACCGACTCAAATCCGTCAGCCGGGGCTATGCCTCCATGGATTATGAGTTTGCCCGCTTTGAAAGCGGGCCGCTCATCAAGATGGATATTCTTATCAATGGTGAAAAACTGGATGCCCTGTCCTGGATTGTCCATCGCGACATAGCGGAGCGGCGCGGCAGGGAGCTGGTATCCCGCCTGCGCGAACTGATTCCTCGGCAGATGTTCGAGGTGGCCATCCAGGCGGCAGTGGGCGCGAAGGTGATTGCCCGGGAAACGGTCAAGGCGATGCGCAAGAATGTCCTGGCCAAATGCTATGGCGGCGATATATCGCGCAAGCGTAAACTGTTGGAGAAGCAGAAGGAAGGCAAGAAACGGATGAAGCAGATCGGCCGTGTGGAGATCCCGCAGGAGGCCTTCCTGGCTGTGTTGAAAAGCGAAAAACGCTAGCAGGCAACGAAAGGAAATCGGTGAATGAATTTTACCCTATTGTTATTTCTGGCAGTGGTGTTGACGGGCCTGATTTGGCTGGTGGATCTGCTCGTCTTGCGTCGCCGCCGAGCGGCGGAGCAGCACGAATCCCTGGTGGTGGATTATGCGCGGAGCTTCTTTCCGGTCCTGCTCATCGTTTTTCTCATCCGGGCGTTTCTCTTCGAGCCGTTCAAGATCCCGTCGGGATCCATGATCCCCACCTTGCGCGTCGGGGACTTTGTGCTGGTGAATAAATATTCGCTGGGGTTGCGTTTGCCCTTGATTCATACCCAGCTCACCCAGGGCGGCCCGGTGCAGGCGGGTGACGTGATGGTATTCCGCTATCCCAAAGATCCGCGGGAGGATTATATCAAGCGGGTGATCGGCCTGCCGGGGGATACCATCGAGGTGAAGGGGAATGATCTCTACATCAACGGCAAGCTCATACCGCAGAAGTATGTTGGGCCTTTCACCTATCATACGCATGAGGGCTATGCGATTCCGACCAAGGAATACCAGCAGGAACTAGGCGGGCATACTTTTCATATCATTGAGTTCGATACCCCCGAAGCGCAGATGGATTTCGGCCCCTACAAGGTGCCCCCCCATTGCTACTTCATGATGGGAGATGATCGGGATAACAGCAACGATAGTCGTTTCTGGGGTTGCGTGCCGGAGCAGAACATCGTCGGCAAGGCCATGTTCGTATGGTTTTCCTGGGATGCGAACGATTGGGCCATACGCTGGAATCAGATTGGCCGGAGTCTTGACTGACAGGGCTGTGGGTATTTTGACGGGGGAGGATTCATGATACGGACAAAGGATCAGCGCCAGGCCGGTATCTCCTTGCTGGGCCTCCTGTTCTGGATGGTTTTGCTGGTATTGATCATTGCTTTCGTGGTGAAGATCATGCCCGTGTATTATGACTATTGGTCCTTGGAGAGCATCGTTAGCACGCAGGCGCGGGAGGCGCCGCCGCAGAGTACCGAGGATGAAATCCGGTATGATTTGAATCGGCGGCTCGGGGTGGCGATGATTGATATTCCCCAGAAAGATATCCAGATTGTCAAGGATGGTAATGCTCAGCCGATTATTACTGTGGATTATGACAAGGTGGTGCCGCTAGTGGGCAACGTCAGCCTCTTGATCCATTTTCATACGGTAGGAAAATGACGATCCGGCGTACGCTAAAATAATGTTTTACCGCCTTGTAGAATGATAGAGTGAATGATGAGTAGCATTGAGCAGTTGCAGGAACATTTAGGGTATCATTTTCGGGATCCGCAGTTGCTGCGGCAGGCCCTTACCCATCGTAGCGCTGGTGGTCAGCACAATGAGCGCCTGGAGTTTTTGGGGGATGCGGCGCTGAACTTTGTTGCTGCCGAGCAATTGTTTTCCCGTTTTCCCAAGGTGAGCGAGGGCGATCTGTCGCGTATGCGGGCGCGCCTGGTGCGCGAGGAAACCTTGGCGGAGATCGCAGCGCAGATCAATTTGGCGGATGTCTTGATCCTGGGGCCCGGGGAACAGCGGAGCGGCGGCGCACGGCGTCATTCCATTCGCGCCGATGCGCTGGAGGCGGTCCTGGGGGCAGCCTTCCTGGATGGCGGGTTTGCCGCTGCGGAGGGCATCGTATCGCGTCTGCTGGAGAGTCTGATGACCGAACACCTGGGCGGGGAGGAGTTGCGCGACCCGAAAACGCGGCTGCAGGAATATCTGCAGGGGCAGGGGCGCGCTTTGCCCGTCTATGAACTGCTGGAAGAAAAAGGGCAGGCCCATGAGCGGCGTTTCGTAACCCGTTGCGTGGTGAGCGGGGCGGAAGCGACGCAGGCGGAGGACAATAGCCGGCGTAAGGCCGAGCAGCAGGCCGCTGCGCTCATGCTGGCCCAATTGCAGCAGGGCGATGCCAAAAGGGCCGCTGGTCATGGCTGAAGCGGAGCGGGAAACGCCCCATCGCAGCGGCTATGTGGCCTTGCTGGGCCGGCCCAACGTCGGCAAATCAACCCTGTTGAATCATCTGGTGGGTCAGAAGATCAGTATTACCTCGCCGCGCCCGCAGACGACCCGCGATCAGATCCTGGGCATCCTTACCCGGCCGGATGCCCAGCTCCTTTTTCTGGATACGCCGGGCATCCATCAGGGCTATCGCTCTTTGAACCGCCATCTGCTCCGGGCGGCGCGCGGGGCACTGGAAATGGCCGACGTCGGCGTGCTGATGGTGGAGGCCCTGGTCTGGGGACCGGAGGATGAACAGGCCCTGCGCTGGCTCTTGGGGGCCGGGATTCCCCTGGTAGCGGTGGTCAACAAGGTGGATCGGGTGAAACGCAAGGAGCGTCTGTTGCCCTTTCTGGTGGATCTGGGGCGGCGGGGTGATTTTGCCGGGATCTTGCCCTTGTCGGCGCGCAAGCCTGCCGATGCGGGGCGTTTGGCGGACCTGATCGTACCGCTGCTGCCGCCGGCGCCGGCGAGCTTTGCCGAGGACCTGGTGACCGATCGCAACCTGCGTTTCATGGCGGCGGAGATCATTCGGGAACAGTTATTCCGGCAACTGGGGGAGGAGCTGCCCTACGATACGGCGGTCGCCATCGAGAGCTATCAGGAAACGGGCGGACAGCAGCGTATAGAAGCAACCATTTACTGCCGACGGCCCGGTCAGAAGGGAATCATTCTCGGACAGGGTGGGACGCGCTTGCGCAGCATCGGCGAGCGCGCGCGGCTGGCGCTGGAACAGTTGACGGGGGGGTCGGTGTGGCTGGGTTTGTGGGTGAAGCAGCGCGAACAGTGGGCCGAAGATCGGGCGCTCTTGCGCGAGCTCGGCTATGACGGCGAGCGCTGAGGGCGGCGAACGGGCCTGGGTGCTGCATCGTTACCCCTACCGTGATACCAGCCTGATCTTGGAGCTTTTTACCCGGGAGAATGGTCGCCTCGGGGTAGTGGCGCGGGGTGGAAGGCGGCCGCGTTCAGCATTTGCTGCCCTGGAAGCGGGGCGGTCCCTGTGGGTGCACTGGCGGGGACGCGGGGATCTGGCGACCTTGCTGCAGGCGGAGGAACAGGGGGAAGTGCTGGATTTTGCCGGCATGAAGGGCCTGATCCTGTTTTATCTCAACGAACTCCTGCTACGCCTGACCCAGCGGGGCGACCCTTTGCCGGAGCTCTTTGATATTTATGAACAGACGCTGCAAAGCGTGGCGTTGTCGGGGCGCCAGATCTGGGCTCTGCGCCGCTTCGAGCGACGGTTGCTGGAGGTTTTGGGTTGGGCGCCGGAGCTGAAGGTCTGCTATCACTGCGGGCGTCACCTCAGCGGAGAGGATGCCGGAACTTGGTATTACTGGCCGGAGCATGGCGTGCTCTGCCCCGACCATCGGCCCGCCCCGGGGACCATCGCCATCCCCGCTGGAGCCTTACGCTGGCTGGCGGGGGATATGGCGGATGGGCCGCGCTCGGCCTGGTTGCCGGACCTGCGCCGGTGCCTGGAAAGGGAGCTGCGTGGACATCTCAGTGCCCGGCCACTGGAGAGCCATCGCCTCCTTGCGGCATACTTGGCACGTGCCGGGCAAGATAGCTATCAAAGGAGCAAGGGATGATTGCTTTGGGCGTGAATATTGACCATGTGGCCACCCTGCGCCAGGCGCGCGGCACCCGCTATCCGGACCCGGTGGAGGCAGCCTTTGTTGCCGAACGGGCGGGGGCAGACGCCATCACCGCCCATTTGCGGGAGGATCGTCGCCACATGCAGGACCGGGATATCGAGATCCTGCGCCAGACCTTGCGTACCCGTCTGAACCTGGAAATGGCCGTGGACGAAGGGGTGATGCGCGTTGCCGAGCGGATTCGTCCCGCCGACTGCTGTCTGGTGCCGGAGCGGCGCGCGGAGCTGACCACGGAGGGTGGACTGGATGTGGCGGGACATGGGCAGCGGATCAGGGAGGCCTGCCAGCGCCTGGGCGCGGCGGAAATTCGGGTCTCGCTGTTTATCGACCCCGATCCGTTTCAATTGGAAGCGGCGGCCGATACGGGGGCGCCGGTGGTGGAGCTGCATACGGGGCGCTACGCCAATGCCGGCAGTGCCGCGGCACGCGCTGACGAGTTGGCCCTCATTGCCAGCGCGGTATCCTTTGGCAAAAGTCTGGGGCTGCAGGTGAATGCGGGGCACGGTCTTGATTATCATAATGTCGAGGCCATTGCTGCCTTGGATGGGGTGGCGGAACTCAATATCGGTCATGCCATTGTGGCCCACGCCCTCTTCGTTGGCCTGGGGCCGGCCGTCGCGGAGATGAAGCGCATCATGCGACAGGCCCGTGGATGATCGTGGGCTTGGGCGCCGACATTGTCGATGTCGAACGCATGGCGGGTCTTTATGATCGTTTTGGCGCGCGTTTGGCCGATCGTTTACTGAGTGCGCAGGAGCAGGGTGAACTGCCGGCTGGCATGGCCGAAGGGGCCGCCTTTCTGGCGCGCCGTTTTGCCGCCAAGGAGGCGGCCCTCAAGGCCTTGGGTAGCGGCTTACGCGCCGGTATCCGCTGGTCCGACCTGGAAGTGGGCCACGATGTCCTGGGGGCGCCGCAATTGGTCTTTTCCGGCATGGCGGCGGCGGCGCTGGCGCGTCTGGGGCCGGAGATCGGGTCCTGGTTGTCCATCAGCGATGAGCGGCGATTTGCGGTGGCGGTGGTGATATTGGAAAAGGCAGGGGTGCGCGGATGAGTAAGGATGACGGCTGGTACAAGCCGGGCAAGAGCGGCCCAGTGCGTGGAGTCTTTCCATGAAAATCACGGTGGTCGGTGCCGGCTATGTGGGTTTGGTCACCGGGGCGTGCCTGGCGCAGGTGGGGAATCACGTCCTTTGTATTGACGTGGATGCCCACAAGGTCGAGCAGCTTTCCGCCGGGATCGTGCCCATTCATGAGCCCGGTCTGCCGGCCATCGTGCAGGAAGGCATCGGCGGCGAGCGCCTGCGTTTTGGGACGGACATCGCCGCCGGGGTGGCCCATGGCGATTTTCTCTTCATTGCCGTGGGGACGCCGCCCGATGAAGACGGTTCTGCCGATCTCCGCCATGTCCTGGCGGCGGCCGATGCCATAGGCCAACACCTCGACCGCTACTGTGTCATCGTCAATAAATCGACGGTACCCGTGGGTACGGCGCAACTGGTCCGGCAACGCATCGCGGCGGCCTTGCAGCGGCGTGGCGCTGATATTCCCTTCGACGTGGTGTCCAATCCGGAGTTTCTCAAGGAAGGGGCGGCGGTTGAGGATTTCATGAAGCCCGATCGCATCATCATCGGTGCCGATGATCCGGTCGCTGCCGAACGGATGCGGGCACTCTATGCCCCTTTCAACCGCAATCACGATCGCTTGATCGTCATGGACCCCCCTTCCGCAGAACTCAGCAAATACGCCGCCAATGTGATGCTGGCCACCAAGATCTCCCTGATGAATGAACTGGCTGGCCTGGCGGAGCGGATGGGAGCGGATATCGAGCAGGTACGGCGCGGCATCGGCGCCGATCCGCGCATCGGATACGCCTTTATTTACCCGGGGTGTGGTTATGGGGGCTCCTGTTTTCCCAAGGATGTGCGCGCCTTGGAGTATAGCGCCCGCCAGGCGGGTTACGCGGCGCCGCTGTTGGCCGCCGTCGAGGACGTGAATAATCGCCAGAAACGGGTTCTGGAACGCAAAGTGGTGGCGGAACTGGGTGAAGACCTGTCGCCTTACACCATCGCCCTCTGGGGTTTGGCCTTCAAACCCAACACCAATGATATGCGCGAGGCCCCCAGTCGGGTCTTGCTGAAGGGCCTCTGGGCCCGCGGGGCCCGGGTGCGCGCCTATGATCCGGCAGCGGGGGCGGAGGCGCGGCGGATTTATGGGGAGCGGGCGGATCTGCAGCTCTGCGAAGATCCTTATGCCGCGCTGGAGGGGGCCGACGCGCTGGTGATCTGCACCGAATGGCAGGTTTTCCGCAGTCCGGATTTTGCCCGGATCCGCGCCCGGATGCGGCGGCCGCTCATTGTCGATGGCCGCAATCTCTATGATCCCCAAGCGTTACGGGCTGCCGGTTTTCGCTATCATGCCATCGGCCGCCCCTGATATGATGCCGCCCCTGGCGACATTGCTTGGAAAGCAGGTGCTCGTCGTGGGCGATGTCATGCTGGATCGCTACTGGTTCGGCAGCGTCGAGCGCATCTCTCCGGAAGCGCCGGTCCCGGTGGTGCAGGTGAGGCGGGAAGAAGAAAGGCCGGGCGGTGCGGCCAATGTGGCTCTCAATGTGGTGGCCCTGGGCGCCCGGGCCCATCTGCTGGCACCGGTGGGGGATGACCAGCCGGGCCGGCATCTGGCGGCATTGCTCGCCGCCGCCCAGGTGGAGTCCACGCTGATCCCCGGTGCCGGCTGTCCGACGACCGTCAAGCTGCGGGTCATCGGCCACCAGCAGCAGTTGCTGCGCATGGATTTTGAGGCCAGACCCAGCGCCGATCATCGGGGCGCCCTCCTGGACCGGGGCCCGTCCTTGTTTGCGGCGGCAGGGGCGGTGATCCTTTCGGACTACGCCAAGGGTGCCCTGCAGGATGTGGTCCGCTTCGTGACCATGGGACGGGACCTGGGTGTGCCGGTTCTGGTGGACCCCAAGGGCCGGGATTATGAGCGGTATCGCGGCGCGACCCTGCTCACCCCCAACCAGGCGGAATTTCAGGCCGTGGCCGGTCCCTGGCAGGATGAGGACGAATTTCGGGAGATGGGTCAGCGTTTGCGCCGTCATCTGGAGTTGCAGGGGTTGCTGGTGACCCGGGGGGAGGGCGGGATGACGCTCTTTACGGAATCGGGTATTTATCATCATTCCGCCCAGGCCCGGGAGGTCTTTGATGTCAC
>JAJYQY010000045.1:7421-8916 GCA_021794385.1 Pseudomonadota bacterium
CACATGGACCGGCCATCCTACTGCAGCTTTTGCGCGCGTATGCGCCGCGGCGTACTGTACCAATGCGCCCGTCGCGAGGGCTACAACGTCCTGGCCTTGGGTCAACACCTGGACGATTTTGCGGAAAGTTTTTTGATGTCGCTGTTTTATAATGGTGAATTGCGCACCATGAAGGCCCACTATCGGGTCAAGGATGGTGATTTGCGCGTCATCAGACCCCTGGTTTATTGCCGCGAGCGCCAGACGCGGGCCTACGCCGAGGCCAGCCACCTGCCGGTGATCATGGAAAACTGCCCGGCGTGCTTTGGCGCCCCCACGGAACGGGAACGGATGAAATCGCTCCTCGCGCTCCAGGAAGAACGCGACCCTCGTCTCTTCAATCACTTGCGCCGCGCCCTGCAACCCCTCTTGCGTCAGGGACTCGATGGCGTGCCTTTGGAGGATGACCATGCCTGATTTTTCACAACGTTTTCACTGGGAAACCCTCCCCGTGCGGGGTGCGCTCTGCCGTCTGGACGAGACCTATGCGCGAGTGCTCCGGGACTTTCAGGGGCCGCCGGCCGTCGCCCGGCTTTTGGGAGAAATCCTGGCCGGCACCGCCTTGCTGGCCACGACCCAGAATTCCTTTGAGCGCCTTATTGTCCAGGCGCAAAGCCAGGGGGCCTTGCGCCTGCTGGTAGCGGAGATCAGCCAGGTGGGGGGATTGCGCGCCTATGCCCGTTGGCAGGAAGGAGAGCCGGTGGATTTGGCCACCCTCCCCAATGCCTTGCTGGCCATCACGGTTGATCCGGGCTTGGATAGGGAGCGTTATCAGGGCCTGGTGACACTGAGGGATACCATGGCGGAATCCCTCAACGCCTATTTTGCGGAATCAGAGCAGTCACCGGCCTTTTTCCGCCTGATGGCGGATCCCCAATCTCATCAGGCGGCAGGATATTTTGTCCAACGGCTGCCAGGGGTCATGGCTGCCGCCGACTGGCATTTGCTGACCAGCTTTCTCGCTGTCGGGCCCGATGCCGCGCTTTTCAATATGGCGCCCGAGGATCTTTTGCCGCAGGTATTCCCCGGCGAAAGCGTTCGTCTCTTCCCCCCGCAAACCCTGAGCTTTTCCTGCTCCTGCTCACGGCAGCGGGTGGCCGACATGCTCCGTGCGCTGGGTCAGGAAGAAGTGGAAGAAACGTTGGCAGAACAGGGTGTTATCTCTGTTACCTGTGAGTATTGTCGGGAATCTTATCGCTTTGATGCGAGTGACGTGGCCATGCTCTTTCAGCAAGGAACGAGCGAGGCGCTACATTAAGCCGCATCCCACCCACCCTAGCCGCAGCGGTATGGATAGGAGTATACTGATTGCCTAGATCATGCAGCGGATGCAACTTTTTCTGCAAATGCTGGTCTTATCTACCGTGATAGTAAAGTAGGGGGCGACCGGCTTCGACGCAGGTCGCGAAGCCTTCGGTGCATGCAGAGCTGCGGTTCGCTCTTAAAACTGGTCGCA
>JAJYQY010000124.1:0-4343 GCA_021794385.1 Pseudomonadota bacterium
ACCAGGTCCGCCTGCACCGGGGCATTGCTCGCGGTAGGCACATAGACGTGAAAACTCCAGAACAAGGCGATCAATATGGCCCCGTTGAGGGCGATGGCCAGGATCAGGGGCCAGCGGCGTTTTTGTTTCAATGTCCCTCCGGCCGCGTCAGCAATCCCACATGGGAAATGCCCGCCTGCTGCAAGCGTGCCATCACCGCCATGACCTTGCCGTAGCCCACCTGGGTATCGCCCCCCACCAAGACCTGCACCTGGTCATGGTTGGCAGCGGCAATGGCCTTGACCTGCTCCGCCAGGGCGCTGAGATCCACCTCACTGTGGGTCTGCCGGTATTGCAGGGAAATCTGCCCTTGCCGGGTCACGGAGATGAGGATGGGCGGGGTCTTGTCCGACACCGGCTTGGTCGCGCCCTTGGGCAGATTGACGTTGACCCCCTGGGTGAGGAGCGGTGCCGAGAGCATGAAGATCACCAGCAGCACCAGACTCACGTCGATGTAGGGGACGACATTGATCTCCGCGAGCAGCCGCCGCCGCTTCATGCCTGCGCCTCCGGAATCTGGCGATGGAGGATGTTGGTGAACTCGTCCATAAAGACCTCGTAACGGGCGTCCAGCCGGTCCACGTCATGGAGATAGCGATTGTAGGCCACGGCGGCGGGAATGGCGGCGAAGAGGCCGGCGGCGGTAGCGATGAGGGCCTCGGCCACCGGCGGCGCCACCGTGGCCAGGGTGGCCTGCTGGGCGATGCCGATATTGGTGAAGGCGGTCATGATGCCCCAGACCGTGCCAAAGAGGCCGATGAAGGGGCTCACCGAGGCCACGGAAGCGAGAAAGGAGAGGTTGGTTTCGAGATTTTCCACCTCCCGCATCCTGGCCACCCGCATGGCGCGGCGGGCGGCATCCAGGGCGTCGGCGGAGCGCGCCTTGCTGCGTTGACGTTGAAACTCTTCATAGCCGGCGCAAAAAATGCTGCCGGCGCCGGTTTCCAAGGCCGGGTTGCCGGATACGTGGTGATAAAGCTGACTCATTTCGCCGCCGCTCCAGAAGCGTTGTTCAAAGCGGTCGAGGGCCTTCCAGGCGGAGCGGAAGATGGCCCATTTCTGAAAGATGATGGTCCATGAGGCAATGGAGGCGAGGAGCAGAATGATCAGAATGGATTGCACCACCCAGGTGGCATTGAGCACGAGATGGGCGAGGGAAAGGGCTTGGGCATTGGCAACGGCGGTGTTAGGGTCCATAGGGTCTCACGGCAGTGGGGCAAGGGGAATGGCGGCAGCGAGGCGCGCCGGGATGGCGGTGGGGCGAAAGCGGCGGGCTTCCAGACAAACCACTTCCACTTCGCCACTACAGAGCAATCGTTCTTGCTGGTAAATCTTTTGCGCAAAGGTCATGCGGACAGCCCCTTTGACGGTTATCTCCGTTTCCACCCGTAAAAGATCATTGAACCGGGCGGGGGCGATAAAGTCCAGGCTGGCGCGACGGACAGCGAAAATGACACCGTCGTCCTGCTCCAGGCGGTCCAGTTCAAAACCGCAATCGCGCAGCATCTCCGTCCGTGCGCGCTCCATGAAGCGCAGGTAGTTGGCATGATAGACCACGCCGCCGTGATCCGTGTCTTCATAATAGACCCGGACCGGGTGGACGGCGCTACGCCGTTCAGGGCTGGTCATCAAAGAGCGCTCCGCTGCGGGACGGGGGGGTGAGGCCCAGGGCCAGATAGGTCTGTTCCGTGGCACAGCGGCCGCGCGGGGTGCGTAGCAGATAACCGCGCTGGATGAGGAAGGGCTCGATGACGTCTTCAATGGTACCGCGCTCCTCACCGATGGCCGCAGCCAGGCTTTCCACCCCCACCGGGCCGCCGCCGAAACGCTCGATCACCGCCCCCAGGAGTTTGCGATCCTGGCCGTCAAAGCCGTGGCGGTCCACTTCCATGAGCTGCAAGGCGGCCTCGGCGACGGACTGGTCGATATGGCCGGCGGCGCGGACCTGGGCATAGTCGCGAACCCGCCGCAGGAGGCGGTTGGCGATGCGCGGCGTGCCGCGCGCCCGCCGCGCAATCTCTACGGCGCCTTCGTGGCTGTGGGGGGTGCCGAGGATCTTGGTGGAGCGGGTGACGATCTGGGTGAGTTCTTCGACGCTGTAGAACTCCAGATGAAAGGTGATGCCGAAGCGATCGCGCAGGGGCGAAGTGAGCAGCCCGGCGCGGGTGGTGGCGCCGATGAGGGTAAAGGGCGGCAGGCTGATCTTGATGGAACGGGCGGCAGGTCCTTCGCCGATCATGATGTCCAGTTCGTAGTCCTCCAGGGCAGGGTAGAGGATTTCCTCCACCACTGGGCTCAGGCGGTGGATTTCATCCACGAAGAGCACGTCATGGGGCTGCAGATTGGTGAGGATGGCGGCCAGATCGCCGGGTTTGTCCAGCACCGGGCCGGAAGTCACCTTGAGCCCGCCGCCCATTTCGTGGGCGATGATGTGGGCCAAGGTCGTCTTGCCCAGCCCCGGCGGTCCAAAGAGCAGGACGTGGTCCAGGGCCTCCTGACGACGGCGGGCGGCCTCGATGTAGAGCCCCAAATTGTCGCGCAGTACCGGTTGCCCCAGATATTCCGCCAGACGGCGCGGACGCAGGGCATGGTCCACGGCGTCCGGCGACGTTTCCAGGGGATTCAGGGGGCCTCTTTCGATCATGCTGGTCTGACCATGGCGCTTGCGGGTGGTTCCTTGGCAGGGATGGGCGGGTTAGGCACGAGACAGGCTTTGCAGGGCCTGACGAATGAGATTTTCCACACCCAGTCCCTCGGCCAGCCCGGCCACGGCCTGGCTGGCCTGGGCAGGCCTGTAACCTAAAGTGAGGAGGGCGGCAACGGCTTCCTGGCGCGGATCGCCGGCGGACGGGATGCTGGACGAGGCCTGCGCCAGGCCGCCCATCTTATCCCGCAATTCCACGACCAGGCGCTGCGCCGTCTTGGCGCCAATGCCGGGAATGCCCGTCAGCATGGCCACATTGCCTTCGGCCACGGCCTGCCCCAGCCGCTCTACGGACAGCCCGGAGAGGCAGGCCAGGGCCACCTTGCCGCCAATGCCATTGACCCGGATCAGCAGGCGAAACATATCGCGCTCGGCCTCGGAGAGGAAACCGTAGAGCAGATGGGCATCCTCGCGGATGGTGAGGTGGGTAAAGAGGCAGAGGGCCGCGCCGTCCGGGGGTAACTGGTAAAAGCTCGACAGGGGCAGCTCCAGTTCATAGCCCACGCCCTGCACGTCCAGCCACAAGTAGGGCGGGCGGCGGCGCAGCAGCTTTCCGGCAAGGAGGGCGATCATGGCCGTTGGTGACCGCGTCCGTTCATCGGACCGCTAGCTCCTGCCAATGACGCCGGGTGCTGGCGTGATGGGCGTGACAAATGGCACAGGCCAGGGCATCGGCGGCATCGGCCTGGGGTTTGTCGGGAAGTTGCAGGAGCCACTGCACCATTTGCTGGACCTGATCCTTTTGCGCCCGCCCGTGGCCGACGACGGCCTGTTTGATCTGCAGGGCGCTGTATTCGTGGACCGGCAGGCCGGCCTCGATCAGTGCCACCAAGGCCGCCCCCCGCGCCTGGCCGAGTTTGAGGGCGGAATCGGCGTTGCGCGCCATGAACACCTGTTCGATGGCCGCCATAGCGGGCGCATGCTCGGTAATGACCTCGCGGAGTTCCCGATAAATGGCGCCGATCCGTTCCACAAAGGGCCGCCCCTCCACATGCAGGCAGCCATGGGCCACATGCCGTAGCCGACCGTCCGCGCCATGCTCCACCACGCCAAAACCGGTGCGCAGAGAGCCCGGATCAATGCCCAGAATGCGCATGGAAGCCTTCCCGGGCGGGTCTTGCCGTCACGATGCGGCCTGGATACGGGCCATCTCTTCATCGCTCATTTCATAATTGGCGTAGACATTCTGCACGTCGTCGTTTTCTTCCAGGGCATCGAGGAGCTTGAGGAGTTTTTCCGCTTCGTCGCCGCTGACCAGGCTGCTGGTCTCGGGGATCTGGGTCAGCTCGATTTCATCGGCCTTGAGACCGGCCGCTTCGAGGGCGGTGGCCACGGCATGCAATGCCTGGACCTCGGTGTACACCGCAATACGCTCGTCCTCGTGGACCACGTCCTCGGCACCGGCCTCCAGGGCGGCTTCGAGAATCCGGTCCTCGTCGGCATCGGCGGGGAAGCTGATCAGTCCGCGGCGCTTGAAGAGATAGGCCACCGAGCCGGAGGTGCCGAGGTTGCCGCCGCGTTTGGCAAAGATATGGCGCACTTCCGCCACCGTCCGCACCTTGTTGTCGGTCATGGTCTCCACCAGGATGGCAACCCCGCC
>JAJYQY010000124.1:4443-8914 GCA_021794385.1 Pseudomonadota bacterium
ACCACCGCCGCGCCACTCTCTTTCACCAGCCAGGCGATCCCTGCCTGGACGTCATGGCGGTTGACGCCGCCTTCGGGAAAGATCCCCAGTACGTGCCCGTCCATGAGGACCTGCCGCGCCCGGCGCAGACCCTGGATATCGCGGCCATCCCGGCGTACCGGAATGCAATGGCTGAGATCCAGCAGCGGGCGCATCCATTTTTTGTCGTAATACTCCTGGGCCACCAGAAAGGAGATGAGACGGTGATTGCTGGCGACGAGGAGTAGCGGATCCAGCACCGAGACATGATTGCAGGCGAGAATGGCCGGCCCGCTCTCCGGCAGGGTACTCGGCTCCCAGCGGGCTCCCTGATAGATGCTGGCGTAGGCGGCAACCAGCCCATGCAGACTGCGCTGCAGGAGGGACCATTCCTGCTGCTGATCGGGGGAGTCGAGGGCGGGGCGGGTGGCGGACAAGGGGCTCAGGAAACGGCCAGCATGCGATCCAGGGCCACCCTGGCCAGGGCCGCGGTATGGGGATCGACCCGGATACGGTTGACTACCCGTCCCGCCACCAAGGCCTCCAGGGTATCGGCCAGGTGTTCCGGATCAATACGGAACATGGTGGAACACATGCACACCATGGGCGACATGAATTCGACGCTTTTACCCTCATTCCGCACCTCTTCCGCCAGCCGCGTGACGAGATTGATCTCCGTCCCCACCAGCCACTCCGTTCCCGGCGCCGACGCTTTCACGGTACGGATGATGAAGTCGGTAGAACCTACCGCATCGGCCATGGCGCAGACCTCAAAGGCCGCCTCCGGATGGGCAATGACCTGCCCCTGGGGATGGGCCGCCCGCCAGCGTTCGATGTGGGCCGGTTGAAACATCTGGTGCACGGAACAATGGCCCTTCCAGAGCAGGATCTTGGCCCGATGTATTTCCTCCGCCGTCAGGCCGCCCAGGGGCTTGGCCGGATCCCAGACCGGCATGTCGCGCAGCGGAATGCCCAACTGGTGGCCGGTCCAGCGCCCCAGGTGCTGATCAGGGAAGAAGAGCGCCTTGCCCCGCCGGGCAAAGGCCCATTCCAGCACTTTTCGGGCATTGGAGGAGGTGCAAACGGTACCGCCATGGGCCCCGCAAAAGGCCTTGAGGGCCGCCGAGGAGTTGACATAAGTCACGGGGGTGACCGTTTCGTCGGGGTCCAGGACCGCAGACAGCTCATCCCAGGCCCGCTGCACGGCGGGCATGTCGGCCATATCGGCCATGGCGCAACCGGCATTGAGGTCGGGCAGGATGCTGGCCTGCTCCGGCCGGCTCAGGATGTCCGCCACCTCGGCCATGAAATGCACCCCGCAGAAGACGATGAATTCCGCCTCCTGCCGCGCCGCTGCCCGGGACAGTTGCAACGAATCCCCATGAAAATCCGCATGACGGTAGACTTCCTCGCGCTGGTAATGATGGCCGAGGATGACCGCACGCCCCCCGAGCGCCGCCTTGGCCCTGCGGATGCGTGCATCCACCGTGGCCGCATCGGCGCGCGGAAGTCCATGGAAAACCACCGTTTCAACACTCATGGCAGGTCCCTCGTCATGAAAGCTCGAAAAAAGCGGACTGTTTTTCGAACTCCCTATAAAAACTTTACGTTAAGGAGACTTCTGAACAACGTCAAGGGTCAGGCCACAGCCGTCCAATATCGCCAGCCGGTTGGTCCATGACCCCGTTCGTGCTGCCGCTTCTCTGGCCGGAAGCCAGCAAAATGCCCGATGTTCCCGGGGCTGCAGGCAGGGCGTGCGCATCTCCGCCAGCCCCAGCCGAAAAATGTGCTCCTCATTCTCGCCCACGTCCGGGGCATAGCGATCCCGCCATGGCGGTACGATGGGAAAGTGATGGCTCACCCCGGTATCCACCAGCCCCTCGCCCGTAAACCCCGTTTCCTCCCCAAGCTCCCGCAGCGCGGCAGCGCGCCAGTCCTCTCCCGGCTCCAGGCTGCCCGTCACCGATTGCCAGAAGCCCGCCGGTTGCACCCGCTCCAGCAACAAGACCTGATCGCCGCTATGAATCAGCACCAGGATGGACTTAGGGATTTTGAACATCGCTCCCTACGCCGGGGCGCAAGCGAATGCCGAGATCGCGCAACTGCGTCTCCGCCACCGTTCCGGGGGCATTGGTGAGCAGACAGCCGGCCTTTTGCGTCTTGGGGAAGGCGATCACATCGCGGATGGTGTCCGTCCCGGCCATGAGCATGACCAGGCGATCCAGACCGAAGGCCAGACCGCCATGGGGCGGTGCACCGTAGTGCAGGGCATCGAGCAGAAAGCCGAATTTTTCACGCGCCTCTTCCGGGGCAATCCCCAGCGCCGCAAAGACCCGTTCCTGCATCGCTTCCTGGTGAATGCGAATACTGCCGCCGCCAATTTCGTTGCCGTTCAGGACGAGATCATAGGCCCGCGCCAGGGCCTCCCCCGGTGCGCTGCTGAGCAGTTCCACATGGGCCGTTTGCGGAGCGGTGAAGGGATGATGGGTGGCCGTCCAGCGTCCCTCCCTGGCATCGTATTCAAACATGGGAAAGTCGGTGACCCAGACCGGTCGCCAGCCGCCCGCCAGCAAGCCGTGATCGACGCCGAGGCGGTTACGCAGATTGCCCAGGGCCTCGTTGACCACCTTCTTGCTGTCGGCGCCAAAGAAGAGGATATCGCCGGCCGCGCCGCCGCTGCGCGCCAGAATCTCCGTCAGCGTGGCTTCGGGCAAAAATTTCACGATGGGCGACTGCAGGCCCGCTGCACCCTGATCCAGGGCATTCACCTTGATCCAGGCCAGGCCTTTGGCCCCATAAATCGCAGCGAACTCCGTATAGGCGTCAATCTGCGAGCGGGTCAGCGTTGCACCACCCGGCAGGCGCAGGCACGCCACCCGCCCATCGGGCCGCAGGGCCGCCTCGCGGAAGACCTTGAAGTCCACCGTAGTCATGAGATCGGTGAGTTCAGTGAGTTCCAGAGGGTTGCGCAGATCCGGCCGGTCCACACCAAAGCGGCGCATCGCCTCGGCGTAGGTCATGCGCGGAAAGGCCTCGGGCAGGGTCACCCCCAGGGTGTGGGCGAAAAGTCCGCGGATCATGCGCTCAGCCACATCCATGACGGCCTGCTCGTCCACAAAGGAGGCCTCCAGATCGATCTGGGTAAACTCCGGCTGGCGATCCGAGCGTAGGTCCTCGTCACGAAAACACTTGGTAATCTGGTAATAACGGTCCAGGCCCGCCACCATCAAGAGCTGTTTGAAGAGCTGCGGGCTTTGGGGCAGGGCAAAGAAATGTCCCGGCTGGGTACGGGAAGGCACCAGGTAATCGCGTGCCCCTTCCGGTGTCGAACGGGTCAGTACCGGCGTTTCCACGTCCACAAAACCCTCGCTGTCGAGAAAATTGCGTACAAACTGCGTGGTGCGATGACGCAAGCGCAGTCGCGCCAGCATCTCGGGCCGGCGCAGATCCAGATAGCGATACTTGAGGCGCAGGCTTTCTGCCACCTCCTCCTCATCCAGGGGGAAAGGCAGGGGCTCGGCACGATTCAGGATCACGATGCTTTCGGCGGCGAGTTCCAGGGCGCCGCTGGACAGATGGGGATTTTCCGTCCCTGCCGGTCGCGGGCGTAAAGAGCCGGTCACCTGCAACACATATTCGCTGCGAATCTCTGCCGCCAGGGTAAAGGCCTCCGCCTGATCAGGGTCCGCCACCACCTGGACCACACCTTCGCGGTCGCGCAGATCGATGAAAATGACGCCACCGTGGTCCCGACATTTCTGCGCCCAACCGCAGAGGGTCACCCGCTGACCGACCAGATCCCCTTGAATCGCATTGCAATAATGTGTGCGCATGCCGCGTTCTGTCCTTCATGGATAAGAAAAGGGCCACCCCGCCCGGGAGGCCCGTTCAAAAACGGAAGACTGCCCTGATCCCCCAAGGGCGTCAATGGCAGGCGCAGGTACCCCCGGCACAGGGCGGAGGAACCGCTGCGGTTTCGCTTTTGTCCTCAGCCGGCTTGCTCCCGCCCTTGAAGTCGCTTTGGTACCACCCCGAGCCCTTCAACGCAAAACCACTCGCGCTCAAGACCCGCTCCAGCGCCGCCTTTCCACAGTGCGGGCAATCGGTGAGGCGGGCCTCCGTCATGCGCTGCTCCACCGCGAGATGATGGCCACACTCCTTGCATACATACTCATAAGTTGGCATCTTACTCCCCTAATCTATCAATGAATGCTTATTAAATACGACCTTGTGCGGGATTTTTCAAGATCCCGTTTTTCCAATGGCATCCCCCGGGCGGGAGATTCGGCTCTCGGCAGGCTCCCTGGCGCGGGGAAGCGAAGCGAGTGGCCATGACCGGTGCATCCTTGATCAGCAGCGATCTGCACGCTGCCTTGCAGACCTTGATCGCCCTTTTGGCCATCCTCAACCCCATTGGCGCGGTGCCCATCTTCATTGCGCTGACCAATGATGA
>JAJYQY010000002.1:0-4965 GCA_021794385.1 Pseudomonadota bacterium
TGCGGCGGCGGGGCGTAGCCCAGGGGGCAATTCATCAGGGAGATCTGGGTGCCGCGACTATTGACGATCTTGGTGATGAGATAGGGCGTGGGTAAAAAGCCGCCGCTGGAGAAGACCGCATAGGCCCTGGCCAACTGCAAAGGCGTGTAATCGCCAGAGCCCAGGACCATGGACGGCACCGCCGGGATTTGCTGGGCGGGCAGGCCGAAGCGCTGCACGTACTGGACGGCATAGGGGATCCCGATATCCATGAGGATGCGCACACTGGGGACGTTGTGGGAGTAGGCCAGATTCGCCCAGACCGGGATGGGCGTATTGGAAAACTTGTTGCCGTAGTTGGTGGGCGCATAGATCTGCCCGGTGGGCAGCGTGATGGCCAGGGGGGTGTCGGGGATGGGCGTCTGCGGCGTGAGGTAGGCGTTATTGCCCGATGCCAGCAAGGCGGGCGCGTCCATGGCGGCGGCGTAGACAAAGGGCTTGAAGCCGGAGCCCGGCTGCCGATAGGCGAAAACGGCCCGATTGAAGTGGCTGAGCTCATAGCTGAAGCCCCCCACTAGGGCATGAATGGCTCCGGTGCGGCTGTTGAGGCTCACCAGAGAGCCCTGGACCTGGGGGATCTGGGTGAGCTGCCAACCGCTGTTGGGCCCGCCGCTGGACCAGACATTGGCCCCCCATTCCTGACCGGCCCCGGCGGTAACGGCATGGACGTAGGGTCGCAGCCAGATGAGATCGCCGGCATGGAGGACCTGGTTTACGGCCTTGGGCTGCGGCGCGCCGTATTTGGCACGCGCCCAGTTCACGTCCTTGAGGCTCAGGGTGACGCTTTGCTTGCCCTCCAGGGAAACGGAGGCGCTCCTGGCATCGGCGGCGGTGACCACGCCCCACTTGAGATTTGCGGGGTCGTGGGGTGGCAGCATGGCCGGGCGTTTGCCCGCCAGGGCAGATTGCAGCGCCGCGCCATCGAGCTGGGCGATTGGCCCGTGATAGGCCTTGGGATCCATGCTGGACAGGCCCATGTCGTAGTTTTCCAGCCCCACCGCCACAGCCTCATTGGCCGCCGCCTGATCCTTGGGGAGGATGGTGGTATAGACCTTGAGGCCGGAGCGGTAGGTAAAGTCGGGCCCGAATTGCTGGCTCAGCCAATTGGCAATCCAGTCGGTGACGTAGGGCGCGCTATTGCTGGCCGTGGCGTGAAACTGCGAAAGGATGGGCTCGGCGCGGGCCGCTGCGGCTTCATCGGCGGTGATAAAGCCGAGTTTTTCCATGCGCTTGAGGACATAGGCACGGCGCCTCTCCGCCAGTTTCGGGTTGACCACGGGGTTCAGGTAGGACGGTGCCGGTGGCAGCCCGGCGAGGGTGGCCATTTCGCCCAGGGTGAGCTGATTGACATTTTTGCCGTAGTAAATGCGCGCTGCAGCCTGTACGCCGTAGGCCCCTTCCCCGAGGTAGATCTTGTTGAGGTAAAGCTCCAGGATCTGCTGGTGGGTGAAGTGCATGGAGAGCTTGTAGGCCAGGAGGATCTCGGCCACCTTGCGGGAGACGGTTTTTTGCGGCGTGAGGTAGAAGTTGCGGGCGACCTGCTCGGGTATGGTGCTGGCGCCCTGCACCGGCGCCATGTGGATGAGATCCACCACGGCGGCACGCAGGATGCCGGTATAGCTCACCGGATAGTAGAGCGGATTGTTGCTATAGAAATGGGCGTTTTCGGCGGCGATGAAGGCATCCTGGAGCTTGACCGGGATCCGCGTGATGGGCAGGGCATAGCGTGTTTGCGGGCCGACCACTTGCAGGAGATCGCCATTGGCCGCGTAGATGCGCAGGGGTTCGTCGGGACGCCATTCCTTGAGCTCGTGCACGGGCGGGAGGGTTTGCCAGATCCGATAGGTGTAAATGCCGACGCCAATACCGATATTGAGGAATATCAGCAGAAGGATAAGTAAGATCCAGCGACCCCAGTGCCGTCCATGTGCCTTGGGCGCCTGCTTGCGCGTAGTGTTCCTTTTGGTCATACCGTTCCGTCTTCCCTGGATGGAGCTATTGGAAAAGTCCCATGCTGTCGTGCGGAGATCTCCTACCGCGGCAGGTCATGGGTTGTCTTCCGCAATGCCCGGATATCCATCCGCTGCATTGCGGCACTGCTAATGGGGCAATACTATAGCACCATGAATCTTTCGAGTCGCTTTGCTCCCAGTCCCACCGGCTACCTGCACCTGGGCAATGCCCGCACCGCACTTTTTGCGTGGCTGGCGGCGCGCGGCGCGGGCGCCGTTTTCATCCTGCGCATGGAAGACACTGATACCGTGCGTTCCCGCGCCGATTATGCCCAGGCCATCATGGCGGATCTATACTGGCTGGGCCTGGACTGGGACGAAGGACCCGATGTGGGGGGCCCCCATGGTCCCTACCGGCAGATGGAGCGGCAAGGCATCTATGCAGATCTTTTTACGCGGCTGCTGGCGCAGGGGGATGCCTACCCCTGTTATTGCCGTCGCGAGGAACTGGAGGCCGAGCGCCAGCGCCAGCGGGTAGCGGGGCAGCCGCCGCGCTATGGGGGACACTGCCGTCATCTCAGCGCGGAAGAAAGGGCAGCGCGGG
Source organism: Pseudomonadota bacterium (assembly GCA_021794385.1). GTDB lineage: Bacteria > Pseudomonadota > Gammaproteobacteria > Acidithiobacillales > Acidithiobacillaceae > Acidithiobacillus_B. Next base: position 2,596 of record JAJYQY010000002.1, read on the forward strand.
AGGCGGCTGGCGAGGTGCCCATCCTGCGCTTTCGCATCCCCGATGCAGGGGTATTGCGGGTGCCGGACCTGGTTTGGGGAGAACGGGAATATGCCCTGACGGATATTGGCGATTTTGTCATTCGCCGCGCCGATGGCTCGCCGGCCTTTTTCTTTGCCAACGCGGTGGACGATGCCCTCATGGGGGTGGGCTTGGTCTTGCGCGGAGAGGATCACTTGAGCAATACGCCGCGCCAGATCCTCCTCCTTCGTGCCCTGCAACTGGCGGTGCCCCAATACGGCCACCTCCCCCTGATCCTGGGTGACGACGGCCAACCCCTGTCCAAGCGCAATGGCGCGGGCAGCCTGCGCGAATTGCGGGAGAAGGGCTTCCTGCCCGAAGCGGTCTGCAATTATCTGGCGCGTCTGGGGCATCATTATGCGGAAGGCAGCTTTATGACTATGGCGGCCCTGGCGCGCGGCTTTGCTGCCAGCCGGATCAGCCGCGCCCCTGCCCGTTTCGATGCGGCGCAGTTGGAGCACTGGCAGCAGCAGGCCCTGCAATCCTTGCCCGCGGAGCGTCTCTGGACCTGGCTGGCCCCGGCTTTGCAGACCTGCGTGCCCGAGGACTGCCGTATGGCCTTTGTGCAGGCCGTTCGCGGCAATATCCTGCGGCCGCAGGACGGGGAACATTGGGCGGCGGTCTGCTTCGGTCATTTTCAGGCGGATGCCGAGGCCCAGTCGGCCCTGGAGGAAACGCCGCCGGAGTTCTGGGCGGCTGCCGCGCGGACCCTGGAGGCCGTCGCTGGCGACTATGGGCTCTGGGTAAAGACCCTGCAGGCAGCTTCCGGGCGCAGGGGCAAGGCCCTTTTTCTGCCTTTGCGCGCGGCCCTCACCGGGCGTGTGCACGGGCCGGAAATGGCCGCTCTCCTGCCCCTGATGGGGAAGGATCGGGCCTTGGCACGTCTCTCGGCCACCAGCCGGCATTGATCTTGACGAGGAATCCATGATTGCAATTGCATCCACTGGCCCGGACCTGAGTCCGGCCATCCGCATCTACGACACCCTGCAGCGCCGTAAGGTGCCGCTGGAACCCTTATTACCCGGCCGTGTGGGCCTTTATGTCTGCGGTATGACCGTTTACGACTACTGTCATCTGGGCCACGCGCGGGTGATGGTGACCTTTGATACGGTGGTGCGCTACCTGCGTGCCCGGGGGTTGCAGGTGACCTATGTGCGCAATATCACGGATATCGACGACAAGATCATCCGCCGCGCCCTGGAGCGCCGGGAGCCTATCCAGACCCTTACCGCCCGTTTTATCGACGCCATGCACGAGGACGAGGCGGCCCTCCTCTGCCGGCCGCCGGACCTGGAACCGCGGGCGACGGAGCATGTGGGGTCCATGCAGCGGCTCATTGGTGAGCTCATCGCCAGGGGCCATGCCTATGCGGCGACCAACGGCGATGTCTACTATGCCGTGCGCAGCTTCCCCGACTATGGCCGCCTCTCCGGCAAGTCCATCGATGAGCTCGCTGTGGGCGCGCGGGTGGAGGCGGGGGAGGACAAGCGCGACCCCCTGGATTTTGCCTTGTGGAAGGCGGCCAAGCCCGGCGAACCGTCCTGGCCCTCGCCCTGGGGGGATGGGCGTCCCGGCTGGCATATCGAGTGCTCGGCCATGTCTGCCGATGCCCTGGGCTGCGCCTTTGACATCCACGGTGGCGGCGCCGATCTGCAGTTCCCTCACCACGAAAATGAGATCGCCCAGTCCCAGGCGGCCGGTTGTGCCTTTGCCCGGCACTGGATGCACAACGGCTTTGTGCGGGTGAATGACGAGAAGATGTCCAAATCTTTGGGCAATTTTTTTACCGTGCGCGAACTCCTGCCCCATTATGAGGGCGAGGTGCTGCGCTTTTTCATCCTCGCCAGCCATTATCGCAGCCCCCTCAATTACGGCGAGGATGCCCTGGAGCAGGCGCGCGCCGGCCTGACCCGCCTCTACACGGCCCTGCGCGGCCTTGCCCCCAGTCCTTTGCCGGAAGGTCTGGGCACGGAATGGCGGGAGCGTTTTCACGCCGCCATGAGCGATGACTTCCATACGCCCACGGCCGTGGCGCTGCTCTTTGACCTGGCGCGGGAGATCAACCGCTTGCGTGACGAGGGGAGTGAAGTGGCGACACCGCTGGCCATGTTGCTGCGCGAGCTGGGGGGTATCCTCGGGCTACTGGGGCAGGATCCAGAGGCCTTTCTGCGCGGTGCTGCCGCTGAGGTGGATGCCGACTGGGTGGCAGAGCGCATTGCGGCGCGGGCGGCCGCCCGGCAGGCGCGGGATTTTGCGCGCAGCGATGCCATTCGCGATGAACTGGCGGCGGCGGGAATCGCCCTTGAGGAC
>JAJYQY010000002.1:5065-8517 GCA_021794385.1 Pseudomonadota bacterium
ATCTCCATGGCCTCAGCGGAGTCCGCTGCCTCCTCCCCGCCTGGAGTCGGCTCGGTGGGCTCGTAACGGGAGATGAGGGCGCGTACCAGACGGGCGAGAATGCCTTCCGCCACGACGGCAGCGGCCTTGGGGGGCGCCTTGCCGGATGCCGTTTTGGCGGCGGCCGGGGCGGGCGTTTTCAGCGGCGGCAGAATGGTGGGGGGGGGTGGTGCCGTGAGCGGGGTAAGGGCCGCCGTTTCGATGACGGCCCGCGCCGGGCGGGCGGGCAGCGGTTCGCCACTGCCCGCCGGTAGCGGCGGCCTTACACTCGCATCCTGGGGGCGGATCCGCTGGATCTGGTAGTGGGGAGTGACCAGCTCCGGGTTGGGCAGGATCAGGATACGGGTATTGGTCTTGGCCTCCAGTTCCAGGAGTTGGCGGCGCTTTTCGTTCATGAGATAGGCTGCCACCTCTATCGGTACTTCGCAGTGTACCTCGGCCACGGCATTTTTCAGGGCCTCTTCATGAAGCAGGCGCAGTACATGCAGGCTGGTGGCCTCGCAGCCGCGAATCTGTCCGGTACCGCTACAGCGCGGGCAGGGTTCGGAGGAGGACTCTTCCAGGCTGGCCCCCAGGCGTTGCCGCGACATTTCCAGCAGACCAAAGCGGGAGATGCGCCCCACCTGGACGCGGGCGCGGTCCAGCTTCAGGGCCTCCTTGAGTCGGGCTTCCACCTCGCGCTGATGCTTGGGGGATTCCATGTCAATGAAATCCACCACGATCAAGCCGCCCAGGTCGCGCAAACGGATCTGTCGGGCGATCTCTTCGGCCGCCTCCAGGTTGGTCTGCAGGGCGGTTTCGGCGATGTCCTGGCCCTTGGTGGCGCGGCCGGAGTTGATGTCGATGGCAATCAGGGCTTCGGTGTGGTCGATGACAATGGCGCCGCCTGCCTCCAGACGCACATCCCGGGAGAAGGCCGATTCGATCTGTTGCTCGATCTGGTAGCGGGAGAAGAGGGGGATGTCGTTCTCATAGCGTTTCAGACGGTTGACCATTTTCGGCATCATTGAGGTCATGAACTGGACGGCGGCGTTATAGGCCCCTTCCTCGTCGATGAAGATGTCGCTGATGTCCTCGGAAAAATGGTCGCGCAGGGCGCGCACCACCACATTGCCTTCCTGGTAGATGAGGAAGGGTGCGGGTCGCGTGGCGGCGGTTGCGACGATGGCCTGCCAGATCTGTTTTAGGTATTCGAGGTCGCGCTGGAGGGCCTCCAGTTCCTGGCCGATCCCGGCGGTTCGGGCGATGACGCCCATATTTTCCGGGATGTCGAGAATCTGCAGGTGATGGCGGATCTGTTGGCGATCATCGCCCTCGATCCGTCGGGAAACCCCGCCGGCACGGGGGTTGTTGGGCATCAGCACGAGATAGCGGCCGGCCAGGCTGATGAAGGTGGTGAGGGCGGCGCCCTTGCTGCTGCGCTCTTCCTTGTCCACCTGGACGATTACTTCCTGGCCTTCGCGTATCAGATCCTGGATACGCTTGCGTCCCGGCTCCTGCTGCAGAAAATATTCCCGGGCAATTTCCTTGAGGGGCAGAAAACCGTGGCGCTCGGCCCCATAATCCACAAAGGCGGCTTCCAGGCTAGGTTCTACCCGGGTGATCCGGCCTTTGTAAATGTTGCTTTTCTTTTGTTCGCGGTAGGCCCTTTCAATATCGAGGTCGAGCAGTTTTTGGCCGTCCACCAGGGCTACCCGCAACTCCTCGGGGTGCGTGGCGTTGATCAACATCCGTTTCATAAGTTTTTCGTTCTCCGGCGCTCGACCCAACCCTTCGACCTAGCGTCGATGTTGGGGAGCGCAGCGCATATATTTGAAATCTGCTCGGCGTTATTGCCGGTCAGTTGTTCAGGTTCCGGATCGCGGCCAGAAGCCAGCGCCAAGTCCCTAGGTCGAAATATATGCCATAAAAGAATACAATCGCAATCCAAATCATGCAGTCGAGGAAAATTGAGATGGCCGAAACGGGAGTGCGCCAATGGCAGGTGAGTGGCGAGGAGGCTGGTCAGCGCCTCGACAATTTCCTCCTGCGCGTGCTCAAAGGCGTGCCGCGCTCCCATATTTACAAGATCCTGCGCAGCGGTGAGGTGCGCGTCAACGGCGGGCGGACGCGGCCCCACTACCATCTGACCGCGGGCGACATCCTGCGCCTGCCGCCGGTGCGCGTGGCAGCCCCCAATGAAGCAGTGCACCTGCCAGACAGTCTGGCGCGCAGCCTGGAGCAGGCCATCCTCTATGAGGACAACTACGTTCTTGTCCTCGATAAACCCAGCGGCCTGGCCGTGCATGGCGGTTCGGGGCTGCGCTGGGGGGCCATAGAAGCCCTGCGCCTGCTCCGCCCCGCTGCTACGGGCCTGGAACTCGTCCATCGCCTTGACCGCGACACCTCCGGTTGTCTCATCTTCAGCAAGCGGCGCTCCGCCCTGCGCGCCTTGCACGAGGCCTTTCGGGAAGGAGGGGTGGAAAAGCATTACCTGGCCCTGGTGGCTGGCCGCTGGGGGCGGGATGCCCGGGAGGTGACCCTGGCCCTGCGCAAAAACACCCTGCAATCGGGCGAACGGGTGGTGCGGGTGGACGCCGAAGGCAAGGCCGCGCGCACCACCTTTGTGCCGGTGGAGCGCTTTGCGGCGGCCACCCTGTTGCGGGCGGAACTGGACACCGGGCGCACCCATCAGATCCGCGTCCATCTCCAGGCCATTGGGCATCCCGTGGCCGGGGATGACAAATACGGCGACGCCGCCTTTAATCGCGATTTGCAGGGCTTGGGCCTCAAACGCCTGTTTCTGCATGCCGCCCATGTCACCTTTCGCCATCCCGGCAGCGGTGAAAGTCTGCGGGTGGAAGCGCCGCTGCCGAAGGACCTTGCCACTGTCCTGGCCCGTTTGCGGGAAGGCGGGCCGACTCCGTGAAAACTTTGCCCGGCCCGGATCTGCGCCTGCTGGTATTTGACTGGGATGGTACCCTGATGGACAGTATTTCCACTATCTGCGGCTGCCTCGCGGTGGCCTTTGCCGCTGCCGGGCTCCCGGATCGAGGGGAAGCTTACAAGGAAATCATCGGTCTGGGCCTGGACGAGGCCCTGGCCGTGCTGGCGCCGGGTATTGGCGATCGGCAACGGGAGCAGGTGCTGAGTGCCTATCGGGATTGTTTCTTTACCTCGTCCATGGCGGAAATGCCCCTCTTTCCCGGGGTGGAGCCAGCCCTGCGGGACTTGGCCGCTGCCGGTTTTCACCTGGCCGTGGCCACGGGTAAATCCCGCCGCGGCCTGGACCGGATGCTGGCCGCACACCCGGCCCTGGCGCAGTGCATCGGTGCCAGCCGTTGTGCCGACGAAAGCCGCTCCAAGCCCCACCCGCAAATGCTCCACGAGCTGCTGACCCACTTCGACCTGCCCCCCAGCGCCGCTCTCATGGT
>JAJYQY010000001.1:0-30037 GCA_021794385.1 Pseudomonadota bacterium
CTCAGCGGAGGATTGGCTTTCCCGATGGCGGCGCCAAGCCGGGGAAGGATATCGGCTTATTTCTTTGCATGAAGGGCGTGAGGCGATCAGTTTGGCGGGGTTTCGGGTGCAAGAGAATCTGGTGCATGGCCGATTCTTGTATGTCGATGATCTGGTTACCGATACCAAGGTACGGGGGCAGGGCCATGGAGATCGCCTGATGCAGCATCTGTTTCACCATGCGACCTCCCTCGGCTGCACAAAACTGCTGCTGGATACCTCTACGGCAAATTTGCCCGCACAGCGTTTTTATCACCGCTGCGGACTGCTGGCGACGGCATTGCGTTTCAGTCGTTCCCTGGAACGGTAAGATGGTGCCTGCCGGTCTGAATGGGAATGCCACCCCCGCGATAGAGCGAACGGGCGAGCGAGTGAGTGGCGTATTGACCGTTCTTGAGGGACAAGCATCCGTAACGGGATGGTTCCCAGGCGGACGGCTCGAGCCTGCCCGCAGGCCAAAATGACTGGGATCAAACAACCGCCACGCGCAGGAGGCAGGACATGACCGAGCCATTTTGGCGGTGCATCGGCATATCGCGACCACTTATGGTGTCGCATCAATATCAAAGGTCTTCCACAACCCTTGCTGGCCGGCACTCGAAACCCAGATTTTTCGATCTCCGGGGTTTTTTCGTATCCATCCCGACTCCTGAAACCGCGTCATCAACGCGGCCCCCAGCGCGCCGCCGATATGGGGGCGACGCTCGCTCCAATCGATACAGCGCCGCGCGAAAAGCCGCTGCTGATGACGGAGGGCGGGTACATCCAAACCGAATGCCACGAGTCCGTTTTCTCCAAGCGCTGTGACCTGATAATCCCGTTCCTGCAAGTCTAACCAGCCCTTGCGTTGCAGGGCATCCGCCAAGGCGACCGCAAGGCTCCCCGCCAGATGATCGTAGCAGCTTCGCGCGATGCGCAATCGATCCACAGTGGCCCGGTCTGGGCGATCCTTGAGGACCGGCGGATCGGACAGCGCCATCAGACCCTCAATGATCTCGGCTATTGCCGGACTGGCCAAGCGATAGTATCGATAACGCAGACAGCGTTCCACCGCGAGCAACCCGCCATCGACCATCCGTGCCAAATGGTGACTGGCGGTCTGCGGAGTCACCCCCGCCCGATAGGCCAACTCGCTGGCCGGTAGTGCATCCCCTCCAATCACCGCCCAGGCTATGGCCATACGGGCTGGATTCCCCAATAAAGTCAACACGTTGGACAGTTCCATCAATACGCTTTACTTGGCCTTCCACACTTTGATGATCATCGAAACGCAACAGGGATTCAAGCAGCTATAGTGGTGGCTCATCCATGTTGATGCAAAAAGGAGTTCGCCATGTCGCTTCATCCCATCACTGCAACGTCAGACCAGATACCGTGGACCCCGGGTAGCCAGGCGCTCGGTGCGCAATCCCTCTTTCATGGTCATGAGACGGTTCATTTCAAGATCCTGAGCGATCGGAGAACGGAAGGCGGTGGCATGGCACAGATCGTTCGCTTCTCACCGCCCGCGGGTATGCTCATCAAGATCGTAGCAAATGCACGCTCCGACGAGCACATCTACATTCTCTCCGGTGGCCACTGTGACAAGTCGGGCCGACAGCGTCTCTTTCCGGGGGATTATCTCCTGCATCCCGAAGGATTGGCCCACGGCGCTTTCCTGGCCATTGAGACCAGGGCCTTTGTGGTTTACAGCGGCGAAGCGGATGAACTTCTTGATTTCCAAATCATCGCCGCCAGCGGCTAGACGGGCGTAATGCATTTGGCGCAAAGGAGTTTGGAGGTCCGAATATGGCGAGGATCACTCGGCAGCATGGGGTAGTATGACCTCATGCTCCCAACCCCGTTCGCATCGCGGCAAATGCTTGCCATGCCTACCCGGAGACCAAAGGATTGCGCCTCTTCCCAGAATGCGCGCTCCGCTGCGAACATCTCGTCGGCCTAGACAAAAGGAGAGACCGCCCGCAGGGCCTGGCGTACCGTGAGGTCAATGGCCAGATAGCCGCATGTGTCATACCGCTCCATCCAGGCCGTCGGATAGTTGCACAGTATGGCGACCTGAGGATTGCCCAGCGGGATCGGCATGCGTAGCCCATAGGCGCAATAATCGAACCCCAGTTGGCCCGCCAGGACGGTCATGGTGTCCAGCACTTGCGGTTCGCTCTCGGCAGACAGAAACGAGTGGAGAGCACTTTCTTCCCATGATCCCAAACTGTTATTCCCCGTCAAATATTATAACCCGGTATCATGATGATGCCTGTTGGCGGCTCCCGACGCCCTTGCAAAGCTGATCGCGGATCTCCGGGAGCCGCTGAGGAAAGGAACCGCAGGCATGGCGGATGACCTGTGCGTGCTCAGCCGTCCCTGGGGGTTTCTCCTTGAGAATATCCGGGTACCGGTGACATTTGGCTGGGAGCCCATGATTAAGTCATTGACCCACGGATCGGGTTGACCGTGGGGTGAACGCATACCAGGTGCGCAATGCCATCTGTTTGAGGATGGCGCCCATATGATTCTGTTGACCCACGCGACCCAGATCAAGGCGGAGATCGGTTATGTATCGTCCTGACCATTTTGAGGAGATCCGTCCCGAGGTCCTTCGTGATCTGATTCGCCGTCACCCCCTCGCGACCCTGGTTACGCTCGGTGCAAACGGCCTGGAGGCCAACCATATCCCCTTGTATCTATCATCCGTCACCGAGGGAGCATTGGATGTCCTCCAGGGGCATGTGGCGCGCGCCAATCCCGTCTGGCGGGATATGCTGCCCAATACCGAGGCGCTGGCCATATTCCATGGACTGCAAAGCTACATCAGCCCCTCGTGGTACGAGACCAAGGCGGAAACCGGCAAGGTGGTGCCCACCTGGAACTATGCCGTCGTTCATGCCTACGGCCCTCTGCAGGTCAAAGACGATCCTGAATGGGTACGCGAACAGATGGTTGCGTTAACGCGGCAGGAGGAAAGCGGTTTTGCGGTGCCTTGGAGCGTCGCCGATGCCCCGCAAGAGTTTACGGACCGGCTCATCCAGCATGTGGTCGGGATCGAGATCCCCATCTCCCGCTGGGTGGGCAAGTGGAAGGTCAGCCAGAACCAGCCCCTTCGAAACTGCGACAGCGTCATCGCGCAATTGGAACAGCAAGGCCGGCCCGACTCCGACGAAATGGCTGAGCTCGTTCGAGCCACATGCAAAGATGGTAGAGAGGAACTTTCCTGATGACGCTCACCGTGGGCTTTCTGGTGTTCCCCGGGGCTCCAGCTACTGGACTTGGCCGGTCCCTATGAGATTCTCGCCGCCCTGCCGGATTGCGAGGCCCCCCGCTGAGCCAGCCCGGCGGTCCATTCACCATTTTCCTCGGCATAGATACATCCCCGCCCGCGCTCCGTCTCCCGACAATACGGGCCTGACGCCACCTCTGCCGGCTGCGTGCTTATTTCATTTTGGAGAGCCGACACCATTACCCGGACACCAGGGGTCGATCAGAATGGGTCAGGATGGCCCAGCGCAAGGCAACAATCGCGTCGTGAAACTGACATATTGTGCTCTGCTCGTTTACGCTTCTGGCGGCTTCGCAAGCCTCTTCCAAGATCGTATCGAATGCCTTTTCAATATCCAGCAGATCCTGACATACCCGTTCATGGTCTTGAATGAGCAAGTTGTCTGGAAAAGAATTGATCAGATCCACCATGCCCATGGAAAGTTCCTTGAGCCCATTCAGCAGCCACATGTTTCGTTCTGATTTCATCCTGCTGCTATGAAAAGCCACATGAAACATCCCTGAGGTGATAGATGCAGGAATCTTTAATGTATTCATGACCATCTCCTTGGTGATTGATTGAATCCATGGACGCAATCGCTCAGGTTGGTGGGGGTAGCCTGTGTTGGTCAGGGCTTGACGGAATATCCAGTTGATGAACCGCGCCAGGCGAAGAAGCAGTTGCAATGCGATCGAGAAGGGAGGTGAGGCCGACAATGAGCCGCGACAAAGTAGCCTCGGAGGCACCGGTTCGTCCGCTCGCCAAATCATGCCTGGCGATTTCGAGGGACTTGCAGACACTGCCTATGACTGTAGCAATTTCTGGTATTCCATCAGCCATATCTGCCGGTATGGGAGAGAGATCATTTTTACCGTTGTTCATCGCCATGGCCTCCATTTGGACGTGTTGTTGTCGCAAGTAAAATTATTTGCTGCCATCTGCGCCCCTGGCATGCAAACATATCCGGGTATATGAATTATGCAGTAATTATAGGTCATTCTACTGCGGTCACTGGTGCGCATAGGCTGCCTGCTCTCGGTGTAGATTGATTCTGCCCGCTGGCACCGGCGCGGCAGTGGGCTGTACAGGGCCTGTTTGGGGCGATTTATCATGATCACCATAGAGGATCGCGCGCTCTATTTCCTCCGTAAGTGCCCGGGCAATTCCGTCGAATTCATGGAGGCCATCCGTGGGTGAGATCGTGCCAGCAACGATAACCTTCATTAATCTTCGTAGATGAATCTGTAATCGCAAAATCCTGCGTGTAACAGGACCTATTTTGGATAATGGGCGGAGGATGGAGCGGAGCACCTCGGCGGGGAGGTGATATATATTCTGAACCAAGAGATTACGTATGCTGCGCATCGCCATCAAATAAGAAACGTAAACAGCAAGCACCTCGTTATCCTGCTTACCGGTGTTGACGCCAGACCGCAGCACTTGCGGAATTTGTTGGCCGGGAACCGGTTCCGCCACTGCGTAGCCCTGTACGTGGTGGACACCCGCTGCGCTCAAGGCTGACAGGATTGCTGGTGAGTGCGCTCCTTCCACGATCAAGTCCACGCCCCAGCTTTGGGCGAGGTCAATCACGCTCAGCAGAAAATGGACATCGCGTGGCCGCTTTTCCAAGTTCATGCCGAACGACTTGTCCAGCTTGACGGCATCGAAGGGAAAATCTTTCAGGCGGCCCAGGCCCTCATAGGCGGTACCGAGGTCGTTCAGTGCCAGCCGGACGCCCAAGCGCTTCAGCGCAAGCAAGTGCGCTTGCGCATTCTCCCCATCGAGGAGCTCTTTTCCTTCCATGATTTCCAAGGTCAGGCGGGATGCAGGGATTTGAGCATCCGCGAGTAGACGTTGCAGTATTTCTGCCAGATTCTCTTCCAGCAGGCCGGCGGCATCAATGTTTACGGCTACGGATAGGGAGAATCCTAAGACATCCCATGTTTTTATCTGGGACAGGGACCGCTCGATCACTTTCAGGCTGAGAATGTTCCGATCGGCCTGGCTGAGGTAGGGTAAGAACTCTTCGGGCGGAAGTAGTCGTTCTCTATCCCGGAGCCGCGCCAAGGCTTCTACTTCCTGAACCATTCCGGTATCGGTATTCAGTATGGGTTGATAGTGCACCACAATATGGTTATCCAGCAGGGAATGATACTGTTGGCGTTTGGCAATGCCGGGGGAACTGATCCCCCCTTCGTTTTTGGAGCGATCATAGAGCACATAAAAATGTTCTCTGGTCATCTTGGTAGCCTTGGCCGCATACAGGGCCAGATCCGCATGATGCAGGAGGCCTCTGGCAGGGGAGTCGTCGAACGGATAGATGGTCAGTCCCAGACTGGCGCCGACATGGATCTCATGACCGGCGAGAAAAAATGGTTTTTCAGCCGCACGCTGGATGCGTTCGAGCACCATTTCGAGATCCGCCCAACTGCCGAGATCTTCGCAGATAAAAACGAACTCATCACCGCCAAGGCGCACCACGGCATCCGAGGTTCTTAGGCTGTTTTGCAGTCGCCAGGCGAGTTCCTGTAACAAGAGATCTCCGACGGAATGTCCATAGGTGTCGTTCACGGGTTTGAACCCATCCAGGTCGAAGACGCCCACGGCGAAGAGCCGTTCCTGGCGTTGACTGCGGGCGATGGCTTCTTCCATACGGGGGGCGAGATAGGCCCGATTGGGCAAGCTGGTCAAGGGATCGCGCAAAGCCTGTTGCTGCAGGGAGGAAACGATCTGGGCCATGCGCGGAATCAACAGAAAATGCTCTGTCCCGACACGCTGAAAGTATCCGGACTCCTCGCTTCCCAGCATCCAGAAAGCACACTGCAGACCAGATGTCAGCGGGAAAATGGCCAATTCTGCCAAAGATCCGCGCAGCGGAATTAACCACTTCGGAACGGCGTCGTCGTGCAAGGAATAAATGATCACCGGTTCTTCCCGAAATTCCTGCCAGCAGGGATCAGAACCTGCTGGAAACACCAGGGGAAGCGGAGGCAGCCCATAGCTGCAACGTAGTTGAAGGGGCTCCGAATCTCCGTCCATGACGGCATAAGAGGACCATTTCAAGGCGATATTATGGACTAAAATTTCACCGCACATCGCATCGATGAAACCTTCCATTCCCGACCGTTGATGGAGTCCTAAGGACAGGCTGCGAATCAATGCGGTATAGAGTGACGAACGATCGTGATCAACCTGCCGCAGGGCTTGACCATAGCCCTCCATTTGGGCGATGACATCTTCCATCAGGAGGTGGCGCAGAGCGCCGCGTAGGGGCTCCCTCTCCGCATGGGGTACCCGCGCTGCAATGCGCTCCTCCCAGGCTTCTTGGTGGAGGCAGGATAACCGGGCCATCCAGGTTGGATCCACGCCGAGGCTGTGCAGGCGGGCACCAAAACGGCGGCTCTGCGCCGGCCAGCCAGGATCCAAACGATGGGCCAGGAGGGCCCCGGCGTGCTCCACTTGCTGCTGAACCAATGCGACGACCTGCTCAGGAGAAAGCTGCTGCAAAACCGGACCAGCGCTGGGATGCTGGCCAAGCGATGCGTGAAATATCTCTGTGAGCGCCTCATCATGGTGGGTGAGGTGGGTGCGATATTGGGCTATCAAGGTGCGGCCCTGTGGAGGGAGTCCTCGCTCGCAGAATGCATGGTCATGCGTCATGATTTTCTCCTTTATTCCGCATCAAATAGCGAAAAACGGCTTTGCATGGTGCAGCTATGGACGTACCCAATCTGGTTCCAAGTTGCCTTGTTGGCTAAAGCGGATGGTGTGGTATACCCATCCCAAGGCAAAAAGGGCGAGGTTCTGGTCGTAGTAGCGGGGGTTTTTCCCATAGAGGCCGGTGGCGCGGTCGGTATCGGCGGTGAGGCGGAGCCACTGGTTTTCCACCTGGGGCTGCAAGTCTTTTTGCATCAGATAGGGGATCAGCGCGGCGGAGAAGCCGACGGGGCCGGTGCCGGTGACTGCCCCGGTTTCCCGGTTCACGGAGACGGGGGGGAGCAAATGCGCCTGCAGGTAGTTCGCCATGCCGGATACGCTGTGCAGGATGCTGCGGGCACCCGGCGTGTGGAGATTGCTCATCCCGGCCCAGAGATAGACGCGGATGGCGTCGTAGCTTCCCAGGGGTCCCTCGGGGGCGACCGTGTAACCGCTGTTGGGGGTATAGGCGACCCAGTTCGGGGCGAAGCCGTGGGGCGCGGCGGCGGCGGCGATGAAATGGGGCAGTTGCTCCGCCATGGCCCGCCACGGGCCGTGCGGGAGGGCATGCGCCAAGCCCTCCAAAACCGGCAACGGCACGTAACTGGGGTTCAACACGTAGGTGTTGGGACTCGGATGGAAACCCTGTTGCCCGGGCAGCAGCATCGGGCCGAGGCCGGGGAGCGTCGCCACCTCTGCGTCGGCGATGCGTTTGGCCAGCAGCGTGCCCAGCGCGGTATAGCCGGGGCGGTGCCATAAGTGGCCGGCCTGGATGAGGGTGTACGCGATCCACAAATCCGCATCGGCAGCAGAGTTGGCGTCGAGCACCCCCCATTGCTGATCCGGCCGCTTGCCCCAGCGCCAGGCGGGTAGATGGGCGGCGAGACTGCCTTGCGCGAGGTTATCCTGGGTCCAGGCCAGGATCTTCTGGAACAGGGGCTGATCATTGGCCGCCAAGGAAAAAAACAGGGCGTAGGACTGGCCTTCCGAGGTGGTGATGCCGCCGTCCTCGAAATCGATGACCCGGCCCTGGGGGTCGATAAACTTGGCCTGGTAGCTGGTCCAGAACCGAACCCAGGGGGCGGGATCGTGGCCCGAGGAGGCGGCGGGCTGCAGGGCGCAGCCTTCCAGGGCAAAAAACAGGGCAAAGCAGCCCATGCTCCGGGCATGCTCCCGGATCCAGCGGCCGATCCCCAGGAGGCTGATGCCGACCGCGCGCGGACGTTGTTGCCGGTGGCTGGCGGGGGTGATCCATTTCATCCGTGGACTCCTGTGCACAACGGGGGTTACTGATAACGCCCCATGTTGGTGACAAATTGCGCCGGCCGGAATGTTCGCGCATGGCTGCCGCCGAAGACGTAGCGGATGTCGACCCCCGCCGTGGCTTGCTGGAACGCGGGGCTGGCCAGGTAGGAGGCGCCCGCATCGGCAAACCAGTGGGTGCTGAGTCGTTGGGTGACCTGGAGGTTGACCGAACCGGTGACGCTGCCCCCGGTCGAAGCGCCATAGGGCTGGGCCTGGGACAGGGGGGTGGTCTGGAGCTGGGTCCGCAGCGGCGCAAAGCCGATATACGGGCCTCCGGCCTGCCGCAGCCACTGATAACCAATGGCCGCACTGACATTGAGCGCGCCCCCATGCCACCAATGACTCGCGTTCCAGCTCAAGGACGGTTGCACCATCCACTGCGGGCTGAAGTATCCGCCATAGCCCGGGGAGGCAAAGTTCTCATTGCGGGTATAGGTTGCTGCATAGAGGGAAGGACCGATGGTTACCCACCAATCGGCAGCGGTAACCAGCGGTTGGGTCACCGCCAGATAGGTGGTCGCCCCGTAATTCGTTTCGATGTTCCGCCCGGTGATGGCGTTGAGGTGCACGATGCCGAGATAGGACCAGCCATGTTTCCCGCCATCGAGAAAGCCGCTCGCGCCGATCTGGTTGCGGATGGCCGCCCCCCAGGAATAGGAGCTGGCAGTTCCGTCCGGATAGGTGAAGGTTTCTTGCACCCCATGGTAGGAGAGGAGCGTCTGCCGCATGACGTTGCGCAGCACCTGGACACTCCAGTTGCTCCCGCTTTGGGAGGGGATGGCCGTGTAGCGCAGCAGACCCTGCACCGTACCGCCCCCGACGCTCGAAGGCGACGTCCAGCCCAGGGCGGCGCGCCAATGATGGTGCGGTTCGTGGTCATCGATCCCCACCAGCACTTGCGGCAATTGCCAGACGTGGCCGGTGGCGGTGGCGGTGGCGAGCTGCGTGCCATTGCTGAATGGCAACTGCGTGGCATTGGGTTGACCGCCGTAGAGGTCGGGAGAAGACAGCTCCGCAAAGGCGGCCAGGTGCCAGTTGATGCCCCACTGGGCCTGCAGCGAGGGGAGATATTGGGTCATTTGGGTCATGCCGCTGCCCCCGCGCCCCTCGCCGGAGGCGCCCAGGGCCAGGAAGCTTTGTCGGCGCGGCGGCGGAGCAATCCGGTCCGGGGGCAGGAAGCGCCAGGGGATCTGGTTGATGTCCGCCTGATGGCGACGCATGGTGGCCATGGGCAAGTGCTGGGCCAAGGGTCCTCCGGAGGTGACGGCGAGCTGGTAGGCATGGGCCAGGTTTTGGGTATGTTGATCGGTCAGGAGCACCCCCACGGCGTTGCCCGAGGAAGGATCCTGCCGGTATAGCGTCGTAAACAGGGCGCTGGCGGCCTGGAACTGGCCGGTGTGCACCAGGGACCAGGCCTGGATGGTCTCCATGCCGGAGGATAAGGGGCCGTATTGTTGCGCCGCATGGAGATGTTGGAGGGTCCCGGTATAGTTCCGCTCTTGGTAATCCCGGAGGGCCGCCATGGTCTCGCTCTGGGCCAGAAAGCGTTGCGACGCGGGGGTCCCCGCGGGCAGGTGCTGCATGGCCTCCCGGGCGAGCGGCAGGTCGTTGTTCGCCATCGCCAGGTTCCCGACCGTCTCCCAATCCGCGGCCTTGCCGGACCAGCGGGCGGCGCGCTCCCACCACGCCAGGGCGGCGCGGGGATGGTGATTGGCGCCCAGGATCGCGCCCACGAGACGCGCATCCCCCGCTTGGTGCAATTGCGCGATCGCGGCGGCATCGGGAGCCAGCAGCGACCAGGCCTGGGCATCGTCCCCCTTGCCGTGCGCGCGGGCGGCCATCATCAGGACATACTGCAGCCGTTGCCGCTGCATCTCGCGGCGGGCGTCCGGAAATTGCGCATCGGCCCGGGTGTAGAGTGCTTGCATCTCGGCGACGGGCAAGACGCCGGCCGCCTGATTAAGCAGGGCCATCGCCTGGGCCGGGCGGGTCGCCTGCCGCAGGAGCGACGCGTACACCAAGGCCGCGTGGCGGGGATGCCCGGTCGCCGCCAAGGCCTGCGCCCACGCTTGCCGATTTTCCGGATAGGCTTGGGTGAAGACGCCCGGATCGGCCGCATGCAAGGCCGCAATCTGCGCCCATTCCCGGTGGGCGGCCAACTGCGTGACTTCACGGGCATGGAGGTCTTTGCGTAACAGGGCCAGCAGTTTTTGCGGAGGCTGATACGCGGGGTCCTCGCGCTGGATCTGCTGGATGGCCCCTTGCAACTGACGGAGATGCCCGCTCCCCAGGAGCTGCCACAGGCGATTTTCCTGGAGCACATTGCGCATCGGGACCAGGGCGAGGCGGGTTTGGGACGCCAGGGCCCCGTGTCCGTACTGCTGCTGCAGGCTCTGCATGTTTTCCTGGGCGGCAGCGGTTTGCCCCCCGCGAATCTGTGCCCAGATGGTCTTTTCCAGGAGGACGAACGCCATGGTCGCTTCGGGATGCCAGCCGGGATATTGCGCCTGGGTCTGCTGGATCAGGGCGCGGGCTGCGCGCAGGTGGTTCTGCTGGAGCAGCCCCCAGATCTTTTGCTCCGTACGCCCCAGCTCCGCCAGCGAATGACCCTTCTTGGTGTAGATATTGGACAGCACGTTGTTTTGCCCCTGCTGGCGGGATTGCAGGACATCGCCCGCGCGCGGGGGTGGCGCCACGGTGGTGGACGCATAGGCCGTCGCGGTGAGCAGCGGTACGGTCCCCGCGACGATCCTGCGGACCCAGTGACGGATGCTGTGCTTCCCATTCATACGGCCTCCTCCGCACGCCATTGTGCTTTTTTGCGTAAGGTATAGATCCAGACCACCAATGCGGCGAACAAGACGGCAGCAACGCCGGCCAATACCCACAGCCAGGGTTTGACCGAAAACAGGAAGATCCAGAACCAGCCGCTGTTGCGGCTGCCATATAGAAAATGGGAACCCACCAGCGTGGAGGGAAAGGTTCCCGACCCGGTCTCCCAGGCCAGATCGCCATGCAGGCCGTTCCAGTTCGGCATCTCCACCAGATGCCACGCAGCCGTCTTCAAGCCGGCCTCGCTGCTGGCCAGGAAGGTGACCGCCACCTCCCCTGGATAGGGGGTGGGCGACTCGATCAGATAGGCCGGCGCCAGGTGATTGGTGGCCCCCAGCCAGGGCGAAGTGCCGTGGCGCGTGGAAACTCGCCATTGAATCCCCATGTTCTTCGGCACCAAGGGACTTGCCGAGAGCCACTGGGCGGGGATGGAGGCTGCCGTGCCCACGGCGAGCACATTTCGCGTGGTCGGCATGGAAAAAGTGGCGCGTGCATCCGGGAGGGGGGAATGACTCGCCTGGGCCAATCGCCCGAACAAGGTCAGCCCTGCGGACCAGTCCGACAACGGACCATTCGCATACCACACCGATAAATGCTTGCCGGTACCATTGGCCACCAACGGGAATCCCGTGCGCTGGAACAGCGATAGATCGGGCAAAACGGCATAGCGATGGGCCGCGGGGAGCTGGATGGTCGAATTCGGGAACACCGAGACCTTTCCGCCCACGATGTGGAAGGTCACGCGGTTGTCTCCGGCCACCAAGGCCGTAAAGGGAATGGTGGTCTGGTAGTTGGCCACCCCGGGGGTGAGTTTCCATTCCGAGATCCAGTGATGATTCGCCAGTACGGTAATGATGGGTTTGTCCGAGGATGTCTGCAGCGATTGCGTCGCCATGGTGAGCGCCATTTTCAGATTGCTTTGGCGCGAGGCAAACAGGCCCCCGGGCATCCAGAAGGAGATGGTCGCCGTGCTGTGCGGTACGGTGCTGGCCGCTGCCGGCCCCTGCAGGTCATGCAAGGTGATCGGTTCGCCAGGATAGACCGCATCTTTTGGCCCAAAGGACGCATCGCTGAGGTCATCCCCTTCATTCACGACGTTCCAGCGGTCGCCTAGTGGCAAGACCGTCCGATTCACCGCAAAGGCTTGCGCCGCTTGCAGGATCTCTGCATCCGTCTTGCCGGTAAAGAGGATGGTGACGCCTAACGCATTGTCGGGATCGTGTTCCAACAAGATCGTCGGCCCCGTGATCGGCGTTTGGGGCAGGAGGGACGGCGGGATTGCGGATGCCACCCCGAGCGCGGCAGAAACGCGAAGACCATTCGCTGCCTGCTGAGGCGCAGCACCGGCCAGGGACGCCGTCGCGTGGGCATCCACTTTCACGGCTGCGGGAGATCGCAGGGCGACCCCGGCAACGGCTTCCTGACCGGCACGCAAGAGCGTCGTATTCGCGACCCCGTAAAACTGCATGGGCAACGGCAACGATCCTTGCTGGGCGGATTCCTGGAGCATCCCGGGAAGATGGGAAAAATCCAAATGGCGCCAGGGGATCACTTGCTGGGCATAGGACAGTTGCGAAGCGGTGAAGTCGATCTGGGTCCAGGCCGAGGTCGCTGCGGCAGGGCCGCCGCCGGCCACGGGACCAGGCATGAGCCGCAGCACCAGATGATGGACGCCGGCAGCGAACGCCTGATGCCCCAGCAACACCGTAAAGCTGCCGCGCGGGAGTTCGGGATTCAGCGTGACCGCGCCCACGATTTGTCCGTCCATGGCCACCAGGAGCTGGGAACCCGGGGGCGTAGCCGGACTCGTCAGGTAACGCACCTGCAGCTTGGCCTGTTGCGCCGCATAGTGGGGTTCGATGGTCCAGGAAAGATCACTGTCCGGGTGTCCCTGCTGCAGTACGGTCACCTTCTTCCCCTGCGCCAGGGCCGCAAGCGGGAGGGTCACCAGCGCCGGCGCGGGCGGTTGCGCCATTGCCGTGGGTGCACTGACCAGACCCCACCACAGGCCGATGAACAGGAGAGCATTCCGATAGTTTTTTGAGGTCATTGCGAGGCATCCGTTGCGATCATCATGGGTTATTTGCCGGACCGGTCGGCAAACGCCAGGGTCCATAACTGCCGGCCCGGTACCAGCAACAAACTGCGCAGACCCATCGCCACGCCCTGCAGCCCCCGACTCAGCGCATGTTGGGCATTATTGCGCAGGCCATTGGCGGCCTTGCGGCCCAGATAGAGATAGGCAGTCAGAAAAGAGACCCGCTTGCGCCGTGATTCCAGTCGGCTTTCCAGATGCTGGCTGTCCCCATAAATGAGATCGACCAGCTCCGCCTTCTCTTGCGTGGAATGGAAGAGGAAGTGCACGCCCATCCGCTCCGCCTCTTGACTGACCACTTGCGCGTGGATCGTCACGATCTGCTTTGGATGCAAGGTGCTTTGCAGCGACAGGGTGATCTCTTGCTCCGGCTGGAACAGCAACGGTTCCGCCGCAGCGGGAGAGAGCTGCAACATCGCGCCCCCGGTGGAAAAATCGACCAGACGCACCGAGGCCCTTACCCCCAACGCCGAATGCACGACGGCCGGAAGGGGGTGCGGCGGGGCGACGCGGAAGGTTTCCCGGCGCTGCTTGCGCTCCAGGGTCACCCCCACCGCGGCAGCGACAATGATAAAATTGACGGTCTCCCACAGCATCGTGAACACGAGTTGAGGCCTTTCCCCCGGGTGGGAGAGCCAGCGCCAGCCCCCGGCGAGCAGGGAGACCAGGACGATCGTCAACAGCAGGTATTGGATCCAGGCCGTCGGGTTGATGAAGTCCCGATCCAACTGTTCCCCTTTGGGGGTCACGCGGAACGAGAGTTTTCGTGGCCGGAGGAGAGCGGATGCCAGGGCCGGGGCCGCCAGCGGCGTTTGCACCATCTCATACACGTCGGACATCAGCGGCCAGCGGATCTTTCCGTAAATGAAATCGGAGAAGATCATGGTCGATAAAAAGTACGGTACGCCATAGATCGCGTACTGCAGCGTGGTCGCGTTATAGACCATGATGCCAAAGAGAAGAAACATCGAGGGGGCCAGAATCGTGATCATGCGCGAGAACGGAAAGAACCAGTACGAAAAGCTCGCCAGATAGGCGAGGCGCTGCGTTGGTTTCAGTCCCGGCAAGGTCAGCGGATTCTTGAAATGGAGCAATTGCAATGCCCCTTGCGCCCACCGCACCCGTTGCGCGATAAAACTCATGACGGTTTCCGGCTGCAGCCCGATACTGAGGGACTCGTTCAGAAACACGCTATGATATCCTTTGGCATGCAGGATCATCGCCGTCTCGGCATCTTCGGTGATCGTGTCCCCCTGGATGCCGCCGACCTCCAACAGCATGCTGCGGCGCATGACCGCCGCCGATCCACAGAAAAACGAAGCGTTCCAGCTATCCAGGCCCGTTTGGATCACATTGTGAAATAACTCGGTTTCCGGCGGCGAATCCCGATAGGTGCCCAGGTTTTTCTCGATGGGATCGGGGTTGATGAAGCTGTGGGGGGTTTGCACCAGGAAACACTTTTCATCCTGCAGGAAGAAGCCCACGGTTTTTTTCAGGAAATCCTTGGTGGGCACATGGTCGGCATCCAGGATCACCATCAATGCCCCCTCCAGATCCGCCAGGGCCGCATTGATATTCCCCGCCTTGGCATGATCATTGTGCACGCGGGTGTGATACACCACCCCCAGATTTTTGCACAGTTGCTGCAGGGTGCTCCGCCGGGCGCGGGACGGCTCCGCGATTCTGGGATTGTTGCAACGATCGTCCGTCCCGCCATCGTCCAGCAGGTGGACCCGCACCTTGCCCTCCGGATACTCGATGTTGAGGGCGCCCAGCAACGTCACTTCCAGCAGGTCGGCCGGCTCGTTATAACTCGGAACCACAATGTCCACCGACGGGAAGGCCGCTTCCTCCGCGGGCAGGGGAGCGGGTGTGCGCCTGCGCGGATTCACATTGACAAAATACCCCAGCAAGGCGAATCCCGCGGAGTAAATCTCCGCCGCAAACAGGGTGATGCCCGCCATCAGACTGACCATCCCATACCCGCCGATGGTAAACTCGACCCGCCAGACGAGGTAACGCGCCGTCAGGAAGATGGCCAGGAAAATGCTGATGATCCGTAAGGGATTCACCCAGGGCTCCCGGAACTGCAGGGCGCGGCCCACCAAGAAGAGGACGATCATGAAGAGCAGCATCACTCCCCCGATGTAGGCCTCTGCCGTCGTCGAGACGGGTGCGCCCGCCAACAGAAAAATGCCAACCAATGCGGACAGGCTGAGCAGCACAACGAAGGTATTCAGCACAGAACTTGCTTGCGTTTTCAACGACATAAATCACCCCTTCTGGTCGCTCACGATCCGGTGAAATTCATCAAGCGGCGCGGGTTTTGGTTTTGGCTTTCGGGAAGGGAATGGGCTTGGGCTCATCCGCGACATAGGAACAGATCCCGCCGGTGGCGAGCTGATGGAGATATTCGGCCAACTGCTTCCCGACGGCATGATGGCGCAAGCCGAATTCAATCGTTGCCTGCAGGTAGCCGAACTTGTCCCCGCAATCAAAGCGCCGGCCTTCAAATTCGTAGCCCAACACCTGCCGCTCGTTCAGCAGGGCGGCAATGCCATCGGTCAGTTGGATCTCGCCGCCGCTCCCGCTCGGCAACCCTTCCAGGTAGTCGAAGATCCGGGCCGGCAGGATGTAGCGACCAACGACCCCCAGGGTCGACGGGGCATGGTCGGGAGCGGGCTTCTCGACGATCCCGGATACCTGGTGCACGCGATCCTCCCAGGCCTTGGAGCGGATGATGCCGTATTTGTTGGTCTCTTCCGGGGGCACCTCTTGAATGGCGAGGATGGCCGCATGGTAGCGATTGTATTGTTCGACCATCTGGGTGAGCACCGGACGCCGGGCGAGAATCAAATCATCGGCCAAAAGGACGGCAAACGGCTGATCCCCCACCACGTCGCGGGCCATCAGGACGGCGTGACCGAGACCCAAAGGATACGGTTGCCGCAGGAAGGCCGTGCTCACCCCCTGCGGCACGATATTACGCACCTCATCCAGCAGTTGCTCTTTCCCCCGCCGCTCCAGCTCTTTCTCCAGCTCAAAGGCGACGTCGAAGTGATCGGCAATGGCGCGTTTACCACGACCGCTGATAAAGATCAGACGATCGCAGCCCGCCGCCAGGGCTTCTTCCACCGCATATTGGATCAATGGCTTATCCACCACCGGCATCATTTCCTTGGCAGTGGCCTTGGTCGCCGGCAAAAAACGCGTACCCATCCCCGCAACGGGAAAAACGGCAGTACGAACAGGGGAAGCTGCTGGTTTCGATGTGGCGTTCATACGGTCCTCTCTTTTCTTGAGATCTACGATATAGTTCACCTGTATTAATAAAAATGCCTGTACAGTACCTACCCAATCTGCCTATGCAGAGAACATCCCCCCGCGCTCGCACTGATCAGGTATGCAATCACCCCGACATAGGGGCAGGGGAATCTATCCCGTCATAACTAGGCAATATCTGTGCCATATCCGGAAAAACCAAAAGCTGGTTTGATTTGTTTCAAAAAGTTTACATTATACAGGCCCAACATAGAGCGATATGGCCAGAAATCTGTAGCCGTTTTGCTACACAATTTATAAGCAAGGCGGATGGTTACAAAAAAATATCTATGAATCATTCAGATAACGCGTTCGCTGATATGAGACAGCATGGCGCTATGAATGCAAGTTGCGTCTGTTGTGGACAAACTTTGTTATATCCGGTTGTTACACTACAAAATTTATGATAACCAGAAATGCACGATTCTGGTGCTCAATATGGTCTATACTGGTGCATCCAAACTGGATTTGTTGATCAAGTTGAACACGGTGCAGTCTGTTTCGGCATGGGGGTTGGCCCCATGTATCCTGACAAAGCAGATTTGTCTCAGCTCATGAACCATCGAGCAGCCTCACCGATATCATGCGGCGCAGCAAGGTGCCCGGACAAATACCTCTCCTCAAACCTTCTCACGATGACCAGTTCCTCTGTGCGGCTATCAACCGGGTATTTCGCAGCCGCGTTTTCTGCAGGGCCATTTTCTTTTGCCATATGGTGACAAAAAAATATAAATCTTTCTTGTTATACCAGTATTGCCTATTCCGCCATTTCGTAATTTCGTGATAAATAAAAAATCAGCGCTGGGACGGCCGCTACCCGCTGTCCGGGCTCTCATGATTCACGCATCAGGTCCAAATCCACATTCCGATTCCGGCGGATCTTTCGCCGCTCGTGCTTTTCCTGATGCCGGGCTGAATCACTCTCACCACCCTGACCCCGATCATCGAGCCCAGGTGCCGTACCGATTTGGTGATCGGGATGGCTTCTGTTGCTTTACGCCCACGGCGTGTATGCTCAATAAACTTGGAAACGGGGGTTATGGGCGGTCGTTTTTTGCTCCTGCTCCCGCCGGTTGCCGTCCTCCGGCTCATCCTGCCGGCAGTCGAAAACTCGCCCTTCGGGTCCGAACGGTTGGGCTGCCCGGGGCGGGATTGCGCCCGGAACGACAACGCCATAGGCCGGATTTCGGATAAAATGCGACCATAAGGCAAACACCGTGTCCGGCAACGATTTGCGCAGTCTGGGTAGCGGGGGGATCCTGAAGGCCCGTCCTCCTTGGCGGCGGCTGCTTCCTTCAGGGTGTCCGGTGGGGTAAGAGGTCTGATGGAGGGGGCATGGATCGGCGGATTTTCGAGCGGTTGCGGGAAACGGGACGTCTACCTTCACCCAAAGGCGTATCCCTGGAGGTGGCGCGCCTCGTTGGTGCGCAAAACACGACCAGTCGCGACCTGGCCCAGGTCATTCAGTCCGATCCAGCTCTTACGGGCAAACTCCTGCGTCTCGCCAATATCGCGATTCATCTCGAACGGCGGCCGGTGGTGGCCATTGGCGAGGCGATCCTTATCCTTGGTTTCGCGCAGGTCAAACGCCTAGTCCTGGCCCTTTCGCTAATGAGCGATCCGGGGCGGCCATGCCCTGCCTTTCAGTATGCAATGTTTTGGACGCGCTCTTTACTGACGGGTCTGGTGGCGCAACGCCTAGTGAAACAGTTGGGGATGGCTCCCGTGGATGAAATGTTTACGGTGGGCCTGTTGAGTCAGGTGGGGCGGCTGGCGCTTGCTTCTCTCTACCCCCAGGACTATGCGGCCTTGCTCGCCGCGCCAGAGGCGGCCGATCCCCGGTGGTTGCGCCAGCAAGAGTACGCGCGGCTTGCCGTGGACCATGATGAATTGACGGCGGTTTTGCTGGAGGATTGGGGACTGCCGCAGGTCTATGTGGAGGCGGCCTATTTTCAGGCTACCAGTATCGTGCCTCGTGGTTGCCCACCCGGCGAGCGCCACGTGCTGGTCGCGCAAATGCTCCATCTGGCGGATTTGGTGAGCGGCCTGTGCCTCCCCCCTGTCACTGGCCGCGAGGGGCAGGAGGAGGTCCTGGCCGTGGCGGGGCATTTGGGGGTGAGCAGGGAGTCGCTGTTCGCCCTGGGTGAGGACTTGCTGCAGCGTTGGGGGGAATGGAGCAGCCTTTTGCAGGAGGTGGTTCCCATCGCTGCGCCCTTTACGCCCGGCGCGCCGGTGGCCGCTGGTGCCAGTGCCTTTGGCCCAGCGGAAAGCTTCTTTGGTAATATGGCGATTCTGCTGGTGGCTGCGCCCGGGAAGGGCGGGCATGGGTTTCCGGAGGGCCTGATCGGGTGCGGCCATGACGTATTGGTGGTCGAATCACCGCTAGGCACTACGGCCTTCGATCCGCTGCGGCCGGCCCAGATGGTGATCGTGGATTGGCGGCTGCCGGAGGCGCCGTGTCGCAACGATTGCGCGCTGCTGCGCGCGGCTCCCTGGGCGGAGCCGCCCTACATCCTTGGCGTTGGTCCCGCCCTTGACGAAGGACAATTGCTGGCCGCCTTTCAAGCAGGCCTGGATGCCTACGAAACGGCGCCTCTCTCCAACCAGGTCCTGGATGCCCATCTCCAGGTAGTGCTGCGGCTGCAGGAAGCATATCGTGCCCATAAGCGGAAATGGCAGAAGCTGCACCGCTTTGCCGCTACCCTCGCCCACAGCAATCGCGAATTGCGCCAGGCCGCCCTGACCGATCCCTTGACCGGCCTGCGCAATCGCCGTTACGCGATGGAGCGCCTGCAGCAGGAATGGGCCGTGGCGGAGCGCCATGGGGGGGATTTGGCGGTGATGTTGCTGGATCTGGACCAGTTCAAGGAAATCAACGACGGCCATGGTCACGAACTGGGCGACGAGGTCCTGCGGCAGTTCAGTATAGCCCTGCGCGGGCTGGCGCGACAGCAGGATGTGATATGCCGCATTGGCGGAGATGAATTTCTGGTGATCTGCCCGGAAACACCGCCGGCCGGGGCTCGGGTCCTGGGGGAACGGATCTGCCAGGGAATGGACGCGGTGCCCTTGCCTGCCGCAGCGCAGGGGCGCCTGCATGTCAGTATGGGGATCGCCAGCCTGCAGGACGGTGTGCGCGACGCCGAAGCCTTGCTGCGCGCCGCAGACCATGCCCTCTATATGGCCAAACGGGGAGGACGTAACCAGGTGGTGGTCTATGCCCATGCCGGTGCCCCAGGCTAGCATCACCCTCCATCTTCAACATTGCCCCCACAACCGCCGGATCCGGGCTCCAGGCTAGAATTGTCGCAGACGTTCCAGAAGCTCCACGGCCAGGGCCGCGCCGGTCAGGTCCAGTTCCAGATCGCGGATCAGGCGCCGGCTGAGGCGGGCCCGATAGAGATCGAGGGCGCGAAAACGCCAGTGTTGCGGGCCGCTGCCGCTGGGGTGAATGACGCCGTAGCGAACGAGTTGGACCGCCTCCCCCTCGGGACATTGGAGGACGGCACAAAAATGGGAAAAGTCCAGAGAAAAGCCTCCCTCCTCCAGTAATTCCGCTTCAAAAACAGGAATGGGTGTCGGTGCCATGCGCTTTTCTCCTCAACGTCATCGATCAACGGCGCGGGTGGAAGGTGGAGACCTCGGCGAGTTGGGTAAATAAGGCCGTTTCTTTTTCGCTCAGGGTTTTGGGTACGACTATCTGGAGGATAGCGTAGAGATCCCCGCCGACCTTCCCGCCCGGGCCCGGCAAGCCCTTCCCCCCCAGGCGCAGTTTCTTGCCAGAGGAACTGCCCGCCGGTATTTTCATGCGCACGGCGCCCTCCAGGGTCGGCACCTCGACGCTGGCGCCCAGGGCCGCTTCCCAGGGCGTGATGTGTAGATCGTGGTAGAGGTCCCGGCCCTCCACGCGGAACTGCGGGTGGGGCAGGAAGCGAATATGCAGATAAAGGTCCCCATTGGCGCCGCCGCCCATGCCCGGCCCGCCCTGACCGGCGATACGCAACCGCTGTCCTTCCGTGACCCCCTTGGGGATCCTCACCTGCAGGTTCCTGGGCTGGCGGCGCATGCGCCCGTCGGGCCCCAAGGCCGGGATCTCCAGCGTGATGTTCTTTTGCGCGCCGTGGGCAGCGTCTTCCAGGCTGATACTGATGGCCGCTTCGCTGTCTTCGCCATGGGCCTGAAAGCCCGATGAACGGAATCCGCCCCGGCCTTGGGCGCCAAAGAGGGAGTCAAAAAAATCACTGAATCCGCCCAGATCCGGGCCGCCGTGGGGGGCTCCCGACGGATGCCAGCCGGGTGGCGGCCGGAAATCTTGACCCGGTCGCCAGTTGGCGCCCAACTGGTCGTAAGCGGCCCGCTTTTCGGGGTCCTTGAGTACCTCATGGGCCTCTTGCAGATCCTTGAAACGCTCCTCGGCATCCTTTTCCTTGCTGACGTCGGGATGATATTTTCGCGCCATCTTGCGGTACGCGGCCTTGATCGCGTTGGCATCGGCGTTGCGCTCAACACCCAGGATCTGATAATAGTCTTTGTATTCCACCCGGTCCCCCTTATCATTGCTTATAGCAGGCGGTCGCCCGACTGCAAGGCGATGCCCCAACAATGGGGCCGCTCGCCCCTGTTTTCAAGGGTGGCGCGAGTGGGCGCCATTGAGGAGTCCGTGTGCAAGACATGAATGGTTTGAACCCGCGTCAATGGGAGGCGGTGACTGCCCCGGCGGGTCCGGCGCTGGTTTTGGCGGGTGCCGGTTCCGGCAAGACGCGGGTGTTGACCAGCCGCATTGCCCATCTGCTGGAAGGCGGCGTGCGGCCGGGGGAGATCCTGGCGGTGACCTTCACCAACAAGGCGGCGCGGGAGATGCGCGAGCGTTTGGGAAGGATGGTCAGCCTGGATCTGCGGCCGCTGTGGATGGGGACCTTCCACGGCGTGGCCCATCGCTTGCTGCGCCTGCACCACGGTGCCCTGGGCTTGCCCGAGGGCTTTCAGGTGCTGGATGCCGAGGATAGCCTGCGCCTCATCCGCCGGGTGATGCGCGAGGCGCAGTTGGATGAGAAACAATGGCCGCCGCGGGCGATGGCCGCGCGCATCTCGCGCTGGAAGGACGAGGGCTGGGGGCCGGAACAGGTGCGTACCCAGGAGGGGTACGGTGCAGTGATTCATGCGCAGGTCTATGCGGCCTACGAAAGCGCCAAGGCCCGTTCCGGTCTGGTGGATTTCGGCGACCTCCTGCTCTATGCCCTGCGCCTGTGGCAGGTGCCGGAGATCCTCGCCCAGTACCAGCGCCGCATCCAGCATGTCCTTGTGGATGAGTTTCAGGACACCAATGCCGTGCAATATGCCTGGCTCAAGGCCCTGGCCCAAGATCAGAACCTTTTTGTGGTGGGCGATGACGACCAGGCTATCTATGCCTGGCGCGGTGCGCGGGTGGAAAATCTTCTGCGCTTCGGCGAGGATTTTCCGGCTACGCGGGTGGTGCGCCTGGAGCAGAATTATCGGTCGACGGAGGCGATCTTGCAGGCCGCCAATGCCGTGATTGCCCATAATCCCGACCGCCTGGGCAAGACCCTGTGGACCGAGCAGGGGGCGGGTGAGGCGGTGCAGGTCTATACCGCCTATAACGAGGTGGACGAAGCGCGCTATGTGGTCGGCCGCGTCCAGCAATGGTCGGCGGTGGGGGGGAAGCGGGCGGAATGCGCCATCCTCTATCGTTCCAACGCCCAATCGCGGGCCTTTGAAGAGGCGCTGGTGCGGGAGGGAGTCCCCTATCGGGTTTATGGGGGCCTGCGCTTTTTCGAGCGTGCCGAGGTAAAGGATGCCCTGGCCTATCTGCGCTTGCTGGCCAATCGTCACGATGATTCGGCCTTTGAGCGGATAGTGAATGTGCCGGCGCGGGGGATCGGGGCGGTGACCCTGGATCGCCTGCGCGCGGCGGCACGGACGCAGAACCTGTCCCTATGGCAGGCGGCGGGGGTCCTGGGGCAAGGGAAGGTGAACGAATTTTTGAATCTGGTGGATCGTCTGGCCAGGGAGCTGGCCGATGCCACCCTCGCTGGGCAGATGGAGGGGGTCATTGTCGGCAGTGATCTGCGCGCCTGGCATGCCCGCGAGGGCGAGCGCGCCGAGGGGCGGCTGGAGAACCTCGACGAACTGGTCACGGCGGCCCGGAGCTATGAGCAGCAGTGGTCCGCCGAGAGTCCGGGCAGCGATCTTGCGGCGCAACCCGGCAATCTCTTATCGGAGTTCCTCACCCATGCCGCCCTGGAGGCCGGCGAGGGCGCGGGCGATGCCTGGGAGGATTGCGTCCAGCTCATGAGCCTGCACAGCGCCAAGGGCCTGGAGTTTCCCCTGGTCTTTCTCACCGGCCTGGAGGAAGGGCTCTTTCCCCACCAGCGCGCGCTGGAAGATGCCCAGGGCCTGTCCGAGGAGCGGCGACTCTGTTATGTGGGGATGACCCGCGCCATGCGCGTGCTGGTCCTCAGCCACGCCGAAACGCGGCGCCTGCACGGCAGCGAGCGGCTGGCCATTCCTTCGCGTTTTCTGCGCGAAGTGCCCAGCGGACTTCTGCAGGATCTGCGGCCGCGGGCGAAAATAAGCCGTCCTGCGGCACCCGCGCGCACGGTCAGCGCGGATATTCCCTACCCTTTGGGATGCCGGATCCAACATCCGGTATTCGGCGAAGGTGTGGTGCTGGATTATGAAGCCGATGGTCGTCAGGGGCGTATCCAGGTCCGCTTTTCGAGCGGCGTCAAATGGCTGGCCCTGGGCATCGCGCGGCTGGAGCGGTTAGCGTAAGGCGCCCAGGGTAAGGAGGACGGCGTGGGCAGGACTGGATGGCAATGTCTTCTCCTGGGGCTGGCTTTGCTCTTTTCACCCTGGGCGAGTGCGGCGGTCAACATCAACGCTGCCGATGCGGCAGCCTTGGATAGTCTGCCGGGCATTGGGCCCGCCAAGGCACAGGCCATCCTTGCTTATCGCCAGGCCCACGGCCCCTTCGTGCAGGTGGAGGACTTGCGTCAGGTGCCGGGGATCGGCCCCAAGCTCCTGGAGCGGCTGCGCGGGCAGGTGACGGTGGGGCCGGGCAGCGCCGGAGGGGCGCCGCTGGCGGCCGCCCAAAGCGCGACACCGCGCTGCCAGGCCACGGAAGACCAGCCCCGTCTGGCCGGGGTGATCCGCGACAGCGCCGGCCACGTTCGTCGGGTAGACCAGTACGGACGTCCTTTCCCCGGGCCACATACCGTCCGCTGAGGCGCCGGGTAATGCTGGGCTTGGGTTTTACTCCCAGAGGCGAAAGATATCCCAGATGCGGTCGCGGCGGAGGACATGGAGGGCCACCATGCTGACATGGCCTATCCAGTAGGCCCAGACGATATTGGCCAGGAGGGTGTGCAGGGGAACCAGGCTGTGCAAGGTGGCCCCGGGCGGGGTGCCCCCCTGGGGCAGGAAGAAAAAGATGGCGGCGCCCGTCATTCCCATCCAGGTCACCGCCAGCAGGCCGAGGCCGTGGACCAGTCCCACCAGCCCCCCGCGGGGGCCGGTGGGGGGCAGGCGGCCACGAAGCAGTCCTTTGGTATCGGTCAGGACCAGGGCCCATGGTCCGCGCCAGGGAAAGAGCTGGCGCCGCGCTGTTCCATTGCCGGCAAGCCATAGCCAGTGCCAAAGAATGACAAGGGCGGTCATCAAGCCGATCCAGGCATGCAGGCTGAAGAGAATGCCGCCCAGGGTGTTGTACTCGGCCTTTTCCCAGGTCGGGGTCATCCATAACGATGCAAAAAGTTGCCAGGTGACGCCAAAGGCGATGCCGGCATGGAGCCAACGACTCTCCCGGGACCAGGAACCTGTTTCCGTCATGGCTTTCTCTCCTCCGCGCTACGGTAAAGATGCTAAGCTGATCTGGCTATGGCCTCGGGCACCGCCCTGAAGCCCCTTCAGCGGGGCCATGGCCCGCACTCTAACGCAGGTCGCCATCCCCGCCAAGCCTGGCGAATTTCCATGAACCTGGATTCGGCAGTTGGCGGGGGTGTTTTAGGATTATGCCGTTGCCCTGGGTTGCACCGGCAATCGCCTTCTACGCGGCAAGACCATGCCCGCCGCCCATCCCGCCGACGCGGAAAGTCTCAGGCTCCCTGCCACTGCCGTACCCGGCCGATGTCTATATGCACGAAATCCGAGCGGGGATAATAGCCCACGCCGCCCGCCCGCAAAGACAAAGCCAGTTCCCGCAGATGGGTCAGTGCCACGCCGGGCAGGCGGATGTCCACCGCCATGGCGTCCATGTGCAGGCTGTGGCTGGCCACTTGGCCGCTGCGGCCGTGGAGCATGGCGTTGGTGGCGGGGGTGCGGTAGCCGGAGATGATGTCAAAGGGGTCCGGATTGTCCAGGCGGGTGTGGATGAGATAGAGCAGATCGAGCAGGCGGCGGTGCATGGGAACGATGGTATCGGTGCGAAAGTCGCGCAGGATATGGTTGATGTCACCGAGACCCGAAGGGACATAGGCGCCGTCGGCCCAATAGACGGTTTGCACGTGCTCGCCGGTATGGATGTTATAAAAAGCCAGTTGCCGCTCGCCCGGTATGGGGAGCGTGCTTGCCCCGGCGCCATGGGCGGCAAGGCCGGCGAAGCCCGCCAAAGTGCCGCGCAGGAAACCGCGCCGGCAAAGGGAGTGGTGCAAGGGGTTGTGTTTTTGCTTCATGATGTTTCCTCCTGGTTTTCTTCCGGTTCTTCCCGCTTGATCAAGACCGCGATTCCGCAAGGATGGTGCAACTGGGCACGGACTGCGACCCAGTCCACCCGGTTTTTCAGGCCCGCGGCGTCGATGAGCCGCCGGGCGCGGCGGGCCAGGTCGATACCCTGGTGGTAGATGTCTGGGTGTACTTCCAGATAGATGTCGCCATTGTCTGTTTCAGCGAGCAGGACGGGCTGATAGATGCTGATGCCCGGCATCCCATCCGCCACCTGCGGAAAGAGGGCGGCGATGTCGTCGTGGTGCAGGCGAATGCAGCCGTGGCTGACGAAATGGTAAATGCTGGTGGGCGCTATGGTGCCGTGGATGCCGTAGCCCGGAACGCTCAACTGGATCCAGTATTCCCCCAGGGGGTTATCGGGGCCGGGCGGCACCCGGGTCTTGACCGTTTTGCCCTCCCGGCGCATCTCCTCCTGAATGGATTTGGGCACATCCCAGGTGGGATGGCTTTCCTTGTAAAGTACCCGGAAGCGCCCGCTAAAGGTGGGCCAGTCGGGTTTGCCCAGGGCCACCGGATACCCTTGCACGGCCCCATGGGGCGGAAAGAAGAACAGCATCTTCTGGGGCAGGTTGAGCACCAGATCGAAGCCGGGCTGCATCGGGACGACGTGCAGATTGTCGATGGCGATGATATCGCCACTCTGGAGGCGGGCGCCGGCCTTGAGGCCGTTCAGGCGGGCGATGCAGCTCGCCGAGACGCCGAAGCGGGAGGACAGGCTCGCCAGAGTCTCGCCTTGTGTCACCATGTGCCACTGCAACGCACCGCTGAGCTGATGGTACAGGGTTTCCGGCAGGTTGCCGTTGGCCGCAGCCAAGCCAGGCAAAAGGGTGAGAAGGGCGAGGGCGGCCAGACGGGGCGGGCGCGCCGTGATTGCGGGGTAGTGGCCGAGGCGGCCGGACCCCACCAGGGGCGGATGACCGGACGGCTTTGGTGTGGGGTATCGGGCAGGAAACGCATGTTCGCACTATGTAGCGCCCTGCCAAATCCTGTCAACCCGATGTCCTCTCACTCCATGGGCGCCCAGTGCAAGCGCCGGTCGTTGGCGTAGCGCAGGGTTTGCAGCCACAGTCCACAGACCAGCAGAAGCCCGAGCGCGGCCAGCAGTGGCGGCAGGCTGGCGGCGGCAAAGCCCATCACCTCGCGCAGGAAGGGAGTGAACAGCACTGCCACAAGCACCAAGGCGACCCCGCCGAACATACGCGCAAGCCAAGGATTGTCGCCGCGCAGATTGAGCAAGGCGGAGTGGGCCAGATCGCGGTTGGCCAGGATCAGCAGGAACAGCGCCAGCACCAGCGCGGTGAAGATGCTCAGACGCAGGTCCGCTTCCGTCCAGCCGGCGAAGTGCTGCAACAGCGCATGTCCGCCCAGCAGGATGGCCGCAATGCCCAGCCCTTGCGCCAGCGCGTAGCCGACATTGCCCAGCGAGAACGGGCTGGCGCTAAGCGGCCGTGGCGGGCGGCGCATCGTGTCGGCTGCTGCCGGCTCGGCCTCGAACACGATGGAGCAGGCCGGGTCGATCAACAGTTCCAGCAGCACGATGTGCACCGGCAGCAGCAAGATAGGCCAGTGCAGCAGCGCCGGCAGCAGCGCCAGCGCGATGATGGGCATGTGCACTGCGAACACGAAGCGCGTGGCCTTGGTGATGTTGCCGTAGATGCGCCGCCCCTGCGCGATGGCGCCGACGATGCTGGCGAAACTGTCGTCCAGCAGCACCAGCGCGGCGGCTTCGCGCGCCACATCGGTGCCGCGCTCGCCCATGGCGATGCCGACATCGGCGGCCTTGAGCGCGGGCGCGTCGTTGACGCCATCGCCGGTCATGGCCACCACCTCGCCAGCCTCTTGCAGCACCCGCACAAGCCGTAGCTTCTGCTCCGGCTGCAGGCGGGCGCACAGGTCTACGTGGCGTAAGCGCTGGCGCAGAGCGTTGTCATCCAGCGCGGCAATCTCGGGGCCGGTGATGACTTCCGCGCGCTCGGACAACCCCACCTCCTGTGCGACCGCCCGCGCCGTGGCCGGGTGGTCGCCGGTGAGCATCAGCACGCGCACGCCGGCGGCCCGACATTCGGCAATCGCCGCCGGAACCTCGGGGCGCGGCGGATCGAGAAATCCGGCCAGGCCCAGAAAGCTGAAATCGAAATCATGCTGGTTTTTTGGCCAGGGCGTATCCGGGCTACTGACCTGCCACGTGCCCTTGGCCACGCCCAGCACCCGCAAGCCCCGCGCGGCCATGGCTTTGACCTGATGCTGGATGGCGTGATGATCCGCTTCGGGCAGATGGCACAAATCGGTCACGGCCTCGGGCGCGCCTTTGGTGGCGAGCAGGTGAGTGTCGGGCCGCGCGCCGGAAAACACCCGGGTCATCGCCAGGATGTCGGGCGAAAGTTCATACTGGAACTCGGGACTACGGTCGTCGTGGATGTGCTCGGTGCCGGCCAGCCGCGCGTGGCCGAAGGCTTGAATGGCCTTTTCCATCGGGTCGAACGGGTCGGCCGGCGTGGCCAGCATGGCGAACTCGACTAGGGCGTGGAAGGTCTCGGGCAGTTCATTGCTGGTGGCGCTGAACGATGCATCGCCCACGGCCAATTCCGCCACCTGCATGCGGTTCTGGGTGAGGGTGCCGGTCTTGTCCACCGCCAGCACGGTGATCGCGCCGAGCGCCTCCACCGCGGGCACGCGCCGGGTGAGCACCTTGGCTTTGGCGATGCGCCAGGCGCCCAGCGCCAGGAACACGGTGAGGATGACCGGAATTTCTTCGGGCAGGATGGCCATGGCCAGCGCGATGCCGGACAGCAGGCTTTCCAGCGGCGGTCGACCATCCCACAGCCAATTGATCAGCACCAGCGATACGGCCAGCAACAAGGCGATCACGGTCAGGTTGCGAATGAGTGTGCGCGAGGACCGTTGCAGACCGGAGGTCGCCTCGCCCGTGGTCGCCAGCGCCTCGCCGATGCGCCCCACCACGGTTGCCGCACCGGTTGCCTGCACCACCGCCAGACCCACACCTTTGGTCACCACCGTGCTGGCGAACAGTGCCTGCGTGCCATCACCGCCGGGGGCAGCAAGTTTGCGCATCTGTGGATCGGGCAGCTTGTTCACCGGCACCGCCTCGCCGGTGAGCAGGGATTCATCGACCGTCAGTTGCCCCTGCACCAGTTGGGCGTCGGCGGGGATGCGGTCCCCTTCGTGCAGCACCAACACATCGTCGCGCACAACCGCCTGCCCGGCAATGCGCTGCTCCTGCCCGTCGCGGATCACCAGGGCGCGCGGCGCGGAGAGGTCGCGCAGCGATTCCAGCGCACGCTGGGTCTTGCGTTCCTGCGCCAGGGTGATGCCGATGACCACGAACACGAAGGCCAGCAGGAACAGCGCCTCGGCGCGGTCGCCCAGCGCGAGGTAGATGCCACCGGCGACCAACAGCATCAGGAACATGGGTTCGCGCATCACCCCGAGCACGATGCCCAAAAGGGTTTTCGGCGTGCTGCCGGGCAGCAGGTTCGGGCCGTCCTCGGCCAGACGGCGAGCCGCCGCAGCACTGGACAGGCCTTTCACGGTGTCGGTTTGCAGGGTTGGAGTTGGCATAGCGTCCATCTCAATGCGCCGGATTGTTGCGCAGCAGCCCGACCAGAATCAAGCGGAATACCGCCGCCGCTCCCACCGTCCGCGCCAGCACGGCGCCCGGCCCGCGTACTCACTTGCGCAGCATGGTTTCATGCACATCCAAGCCGTGCGCAGCCTGCCTCACCGCCACGCCCCGCTCCTTGACCAAGCCTTACCGCCTCAACCTTGAACTCCCGGCTGAACCGCCTCCTTGTTCCCATGAACCACCTCCCGCTTCAAATCCCACCTTAACATGGTGTCCTCGAACCCGGCAGCACAGCCTACCCCGACCACCCTTGGCGCTGCTACCCCGCCATTGCCTCAAACGAGGCGGGATCTCTGCTTTGGATTGACAACGTGGTAAGTTTCCGGCGTACGGCGTATAAAAATCATATAAGCCGCAACGCAGAATGCCTGGTGGGGGCGGCCACGGAAATGGGGTTGGCCGCACCGGCTTGGGCCTCATTGGACGGCGGTCAGCCGGAGAAATGTCCGGCTGGTATTCGTCTTGGGGCAGATGGGTGAGCGGCGTTCCCGGCGAGGGAAGGGTGCTTCGATGATGCTTTTGTATTTCCTGAATTCGGTCCTGGTGGTGCTCATTGTCCTGGCAGCCGTGTTCCCCAAGGGGGCGCAGCGCGTCCTGGAGGGCTTGGGCTTGTGGTCCATGGTGGCCGCCATTGATCGGCGGCGTTTTCAGAAGATGCTGGAGATCCTGGGCACTTTTTTGGTGGTCATGGCCTTGGCTCTGATCGCTTCCATCCTCCTCGGGGGCCATAGCAGCGACTGGGCTTTGCCGGCGGGTGAGGCGATCTTTTTCGGGGCGGCGCTGATCCTGGTGGCGCGCTGGTCGGGCAAGGGGCCGTCGGACTCTTGAGGTTGGGACCCTGCAGCACTGCCGCCAGACGCGCTATAAAGCGCACTGGAATGCGGAAAACGGTTCCGTCCGGAACTCCAGGCGTCCTTGCCTGCCTCCCGGGCGGGTCGCGGCCATGGGCCGCTCCTACAGTGCTCGGTGGTCTGCGGGACAGGGTTCAACAACCCTCGCGCCGGGCCATGAGGATGCGCCGGTATTCTTCGGGATCCTTGCACTGGGTGAGGTCGCCGGCCCGGGGGAAGTGCTGGGCGTCGAGGCGCAGGAGCCAGAAACGCAGGGCGGC
>JAJYQY010000001.1:30137-35293 GCA_021794385.1 Pseudomonadota bacterium
TTCAACAACCCTCGCGCCGGGCCATGAGGATGCGCCGGTATTCTTCGGGATCCTTGCACTGGGTGAGG
The DNA here is from genome assembly GCA_021794385.1 of Pseudomonadota bacterium. GTDB lineage: Bacteria > Pseudomonadota > Gammaproteobacteria > Acidithiobacillales > Acidithiobacillaceae > Acidithiobacillus_B. The sequence goes on from JAJYQY010000001.1 coordinate 30,206, forward strand.
TCGCCGGCCCGGGGGAAGTGCTGGGCGTCGAGGCGCAGGAGCCAGAAACGCAGGGCGGCGGCGCGCAGGAGCGGGGACCAGCAGCGATCTTCCCCGGCGACCAGCGGACGTTCGCCAATGTAGGCCTGCCAGAGGGCCTGGCTGAGGGTGTGGTCGAGATGACCGTCGGGCAGGGAGCACCAGGCATTGGCGACAATGGCCAGATCATAGAGCCAGAGATCGTCACCGGCATAATAGAAGTCGATGACGCCGGTAATCCGGCCGGCGCTAAGCAGGACATTGTCGGGGAAGAGATCGGCGTGGATCACGCCCCGGGGCAGATGCTGGCAGGAACTCCGGCCTTGCTGGCGCAGTTCATCCTGAATGAGGGCCGCGTCGTCCGGGCATAAATGGCCGCGCAGGCGCTGGGCGGTGTGCTGCCACCAGCGGGGGCCGGCGGGGTTGGGGCGGTGGATGGGGAAGTCCCGGCCGGCTCGATGCATGCGCGCCAGCAGCCGGCCCAACAGGGTGATTTCCTCCGGTGTCGGACTGCGTCCCTCGATGGAGTGCCCGGGCAGGCGCTGGACAATGGCGGCGGGCTTGCCGCAGAGGGTTTTGAGGGTGCGGCCGTCGCGGGCGGAGATGGGGCGGGGGCAGGGGATGTCGGCGCGTCCGAGCCACTCGGTCAGATCGAGAAAATAAGGGATTTCGTGGGTAGGCAGTCGCTCAAAGATGGTGAGGACGGCGCTGCCCTTTTCGGTGTCGAGGAAAAAATTGCTGTTTTCCACGCCAGCCGAGATGCCGGTGAGCCGCAGGGGCCGGCCGAGATCATAGTCGGCCAGAAAGGCGGCCAGTGCGGCATCGCTGACGGGGGTGTAGACGGACATGATGCGTTGTCTGCTGATGCCTTACCAGCGGAAGAGGATCCAGCTCGGCACACTGAGATGCTCCGCATCGGTTTGCGGTACCTCGGTGAAACGGCCGGTGCCGCCCTTGTCGACGAGATAATAGGGCGGAAAGGGCTTGGGCGGGATGACCTTGACCATATAGACGCGGCCATTGACCTTGTATTCCTCGATGCGCGAACCCTCCGGGGCTTTGATCTGGGCCTTGGGGCCGATCTTGCTTTCCGGGGCCAGGCTGGGGAGGTGGAGTTTCTGCAGGTCTTCGGCACCGACCAGGGTGGACAAGGATAGCGCCAGCAGGCTGGCGCCCATGACGATGAACATGCGTAACATGATAATGCTCCCTTGGGGCCTCATAGATTGAGAAGGGCCTCTGTCTCTGCGGCCGATGGGGCAAAGCCGCGCTTCTCGTAATGGTTGAAGATGGCGTTGACCACCTCCTCTGCTTCGTCAATGACGGTAATCAGGTCGAGATCCTCGGCGTGAATGGTGCCTGCCGGGAGCATGGTGGAGCGCATCCAGTCGATGAGGCCGCTCCAGAAAGCGGATTCAACGAGGATGATGGGCATTTTGCGGGTCTTGCCCGTCTGCACTAGGGTGAGGCATTCCACCAGTTCATCAAGGGTGCCGAAGCCGCCGGGCATGACCACATAGGCGGCCGCGTATTTCATGAACATGACCTTGCGCGAGTAAAAATGCTCGAAGGACAGGGAAATGTCCTGATAGGGGTTGGTATGCTGTTCGTGGGCCAGTTCGATGTTGAGGCCGATACTGTAGCCGGTTCCGTGGAAGGCGCCCTTGTTGGCGGCCTCCATGATCCCGGGGCCGCCCCCGCTGATGACGGAGAAGCCGGCGTTGGACAGCATCTCGGCGATGCGCTGGGCCTTGATGTACCAGGGATGATCCGCTGCGGCGCGCGCCGAACCGAAGATGCTCACGCAGGGTTCCACGGCAGCCAGCTTTTCGTAACCGTGGACAAATTCGGACATGATCTGGAAGATCTTCCAGGCTTCGCGGGTGAGGCGGCCCTCACCGCCATCGCCTGGTTGCTGGTGTTCGAGTTGTGTACGCATGGGAATTCCGTGTTTTGTCGGGTACTTTTCCGTATTATGGCGGAAAATCACTGCAAAGTCCTAGCCCGTCATGAATGACTCACCCCTCATACTGGTGGATGCCTCCAGTTTTCTCTATCGCGCCTTTCACGCCCTGCCCGATCTGCGCGCCCCCGACGGTCTGCCCACCAGCGCCATCTATGGCGTGGCCAACATGCTGCGCCGCCTGCTCAAGGACCACGAGGCGCGGGAAATCGCCGTGGTCTTCGACGCCCCGGGCGGCTCCTTTCGCGACGCCCTCTATGCGCAATACAAGGCCCAGCGTCCCGCCATGCCCGAGGAACTGCGGGTGCAGATACCCTTGCTCCACGAATGGGTCCAGGCCATGGGCCTGCCCCTCATCGTGGAATCCGGCGTGGAGGCGGATGATGTCATCGGGACTTTGGCGCGGCAGGCGCTGGTCGATCAGGGGGTGCTCATCATCACCGGCGACAAGGATATGGCCCAACTGGTGAACGACAAGGTGCATCTCCTCGATACCATGAAGGGGGTGGAAACGGATCGCGGCGCCGTCCTGGAGCGCTTCGGTGTCCCCCCGGAGCGTATCGCCGATTTCCTGGCCCTGACCGGGGACAAGGTGGACAACATCCCCGGCGTGCCGGGGGTGGGGCCCAAGATCGCCGCCAAGTGGCTGGCCCAATACGGCGATCTGGACGGGGTCCTGGCCCATGCCGGGGAAATCGGCGGCAAGGTGGGGGAAGCCCTGCGCGCCGCCGCTGCCTACCTGCCCTTGAGCCGCCAATTGGCGACCATCCGGGTGGATTTGACCCTGCCTACCCTCTCCTTGGAGCGGCGCCCCGCCGATAGGGAGGCCTTGCGCCGCCTCGCGCAACGCCTGGGTTTTCACGCCTGGCTCAAGGACTTTGGCGCAGCGCCGGCGGAGACGGGGGAGGGCCAGCTATCGCGGGCGGGCTATCGGGCCATTACCCGGGCCGAAGACCTGGCCGCGCTGCTGGAGCAGTTACGCCGCGCCGCGCTGGTGGCCATCGACACCGAGACGACGGATCTCGACCCCTGGGTCGCCGACCTGGTGGGCATCTCCTGCGCCTGGCTGGGCGCTGACGGGGAGACGGCCGCCGTGTATATCCCCGTGGGCCATCATGATGGCAGCCCCCAGTTGCCCAAGGCGGAAGTGCTCGCGACGCTGCGCCCCTGGCTGGAGGACCCCGCGGCCGCCAAGGTGGCACAGAACGGCAAGTTCGACTGGCGGATCTTTTGGCACCAGGGGATCCGGGCGGCTGGCCTGCTCCGCGATACCCTGCTGGAAAGCTATATCCTCGACAGCACCCAGACGGGCCACGATCTCGACACCCTGGCCCAGCGTCATTTGCAGCATCATAACATTGCCTACGCGGAGCTGGCCGGCAAGGGGAAAAACGCCAAAAACTTTGCCGATGTCCCCGTGACCGAGGCCTTGCCCTACGCCGCTGAGGATGCCGATGTCTGTTTGCGTCTGGATCGGCTCTTGTGGCCGCGGATTGCCGCAGAGCCCGGGTTGCAACGGGTGTTTACGGAAATCGAGATGCCGCTGGTGACCGTCCTGGCGCGCATGGAAGATGCAGGCGTCAAAGTGGACCGTCTGCAGTTGGAGGTCCTGAGCGCCGAGCTGGCGGAGGAAATGCAGAGCATGGAGGCGCGGGCCTTCAACGCCGCCGGGCAGGCCTTCAATCTCAATTCACCGAAGCAGATTCAGGAGATCCTCTTTGACAAGATGCGTCTGCCGGTTTTGAAAAAGACCCCGGGCGGTCAACCGTCCACCAACGAGGATGTGCTGGCGCAACTGGCCGCCCATTCGGAATTGCCGCGCCTCATCCTCGACTATCGGACCCTGGCCAAACTCAGGAATACCTACGCCGATGCCCTGCCGCGCATGATCGAGCCCCATACCGGGCGGGTGCATACTCATTTTCAGCAGGCGGTGGCGGCCACCGGGCGCCTGGCATCCAGTGAACCGAACCTGCAGAACATCCCCGTGCGCACGGAACAGGGACGGCGCATCCGCCGTGCCTTTGTGGCGGAGCCAGACCATGTCCTGATGAGTGCCGATTATTCCCAGATCGAACTGCGCATCATGGCGCACCTGTCGGGCGACGCGCGCTTGCGCAGCGCTTTTGCCGAGGGCCTGGACGTACACGCCGCCACCGCCGCCGAGGTCTTTGGTCTGGCCCCGGAGGCGGTGGATGCCGAGGCGCGCCGTGCCGCCAAGGCCATCAATTTCGGTCTGATCTATGGGCTTTCCGCCTATGGTCTCGCCCAGCAGTTGGGCATTGATCAGGGGGCGGCGCGGGAATACATGGATCGTTATTTCCAGCGTTATCCGGGGGTACAGGCCTATATGGAACGCATTCGCGCCGAGGCGCGGGAGCGCGGCTACGTGGAGACGCTCTTCGGCCGCCGCCTCTATGTGCCGGAGATCCGCTCCAGCAACCCGGCGCGGCGGGCCTATGCCGAGCGCGCCGCCATCAACGCCCCCATGCAGGGTACGGCCGCCGACCTCATCAAAAAGGCCATGATTGCCGTGGATGCCTGGCTGGTGGAGGCCCCGGAACGGGGGCGGATGATCCTGCAGGTGCATGACGAGCTGATTCTGGAGGTGCCCAAGGCCGGTGTTGCGGCGGCCCGGGTGGCCCTCAAGGCGCGGATGGAGGGAGTGGCCGAACTGGCCGTTCCCCTGCTGGTATCCATGGGCGTCGGTGACAACTGGGATGCGGCCCACTCCTGACTACGGCACGCAGTTAATCCAAAGATAAAACCGACTCCCGGGCACCCGGGAAAGCGGCGGGCGGCAGGATGGGAGCCTCGGCAAAATCCTTGGGCAGCGGGCCCGTGAGGCTGTCCAGGAAGCCAACGATGTCCTGCACCTGCTGGCCGGTGAGCTCCCGGCCAAGCTGTACCTTGGCCATCACCTGCACCGCCGCGGGCAAGGTGGCCACCGATCCGTCATGAAAGTAAGGCGCCGTCATGGCCACGTTGCGCAGGGTCGGCACCTTGAATACATACAGGTCTGCCGGATTCTTGCTTACGTCGATGCGGCCCTTGTCGATCTCCTTGGAGCCGGTGGCCTTCCAGTAAGGCTCCGTAATGCCGAACTT
>JAJYQY010000098.1 GCA_021794385.1 Pseudomonadota bacterium
TGCTAACGCGGCCATCGTCGTTACAGAGTCCGGTAATACCCCCCGGAGAGCCATTGGGGTTGGACGGATACTGGCTTGCCGGCTGGCCCTGGGCGTCCACATAACGCATGCTCACCAAGGTGGCCGCGGCCGTCGCCGCTGCATCATGCGCAAAACTGGCGCGGCCCTCGCCGTGGGAAACGACAATGGGCGCCATGTTTCCCGCCATCCCCCGGAAAAAAACCGAGGGGGAATCCAGGATCTCCACCATGGCCAGCCGCGCCTCGAACTGCTCCGAGCGGTTGCGCAAAAAACGCGGCCAGTGCTCTGCACCGGGAATGATTTCGCGCAGTTCCGAAAACATCTGGCAACCGTTGCAGACGCCCAGGGCCAGGCGCGTCTCGTCGGCAAAGAAATGGGCAAAGGCATCGCGCAGGCGGCTGTTGAAGAGGATGGACTTGGCCCAGCCGGCACCGGCACCCAGCACATCGCCATAGGAAAAGCCGCCACAGGCCGCCAAAGCCTGAAAATCGGTCAAGGCATGGCGACCGTCAATGAGATCGCTCATGTGCACGTCCACGGCCTCGAAACCGGCGCGATGAAAGGCCGCCGCCATCTCCACATGGCCATTCACCCCTTGTTCGCGCAATATGGCCACCCGCGGCCGGGCACCGCTAGCCACCATCGGCGCGTTGATCGTGCCAGCGGGCAAGCGGGCAAACAGTGGCGGCTGCGTTGCAGCGATCCCGGCAAAGGCCTCGGCAGCGCAGTCGGGGTGGTCGCGCAGGGCTTGCATCTGATAGCTGTTTTCCGCCCAGGCCCGCAAGAGATCGCCCCCCGCCTCGTCCAGCAGCGTCGCCCCGCCCTGATCCAGACGCAAACGCCAGTCGGCCACGACGCTGCCTATCCGCAGCGCCTGGGCGCCAAGACCAGCCGTAGCCCATATCTCCTCCGCCCGTGCCCGTGCCGAGGCCCGGATCTGCACGACCACCCCCGGCTCCTCGGCAAAAAGGAAAGCCAGGACATCGGCCTGCGCCGGCAGTTGCAGTTCCGCCCCCAGGCGGCTGGCAAAGGACATCTCGCAGAGGCTCGCCCACAGGCCGCCGTCGGAGCGATCGTGGTAGGCCAGCACCAGGCCTTCCGCACGCAGCCGGCCCAAGGCCAAAAAGAGGGCACGCAGCATCCCGGCATCGTCCAGATCCGGCACCGTCGCCCCCATCTGGCCATAGACCTGGGCGAGTATGGAAGCCCCCAGTCGCCCCCGCCCCAGATCCACCAGCCAGAGATCGGTAGCGGGCTGTGCCGACCACTGGGGCGTCCAGGTCCGGCGCACGTCCGCCACCGGAGCAAAGGCGGAAATGATCAACGACAGGGGGGACACCACCGCCTTTTCCTCCCCCCCCTCGCGCCAGACCGTCTTCATGGAGAGGGAGTCCTTGCCCACCGGAATGGACAGATCCAGCTCCCGACACAGGTCCAGGGCCACAGCCCGCACCGTGTCATAGAGGGCCGCATCCTCGCCGGGATGATCCACCGCCGCCATCCAGTTGGCCGAGAGTTTGATATCCCCCAGGGCCCGCACGTCGGCGGCAAAAAGATTGGTCAGGGCCTCGGCCACCGCCAGCCGACCGCTGGCTGGCGCATTCAGGACCGCCACCGGGGCCCGTTCCCCCATGGCCATGGCCTCGCCGCGGTAGCCCACAAAGTCGCTGGCAGTCACCGCGCAATCGGCCACCGGCACCTGCCAGGGCCCTACCATGGGGTCACGGCAGACCAGGCCGCCCACACTGCGATCGCCAATGGTGATCAGAAACTCCTTGGAGGCCACACTGGGATGACGCAGGACGCGATAGGCCGCCTCGCGCAGATCCATCCCGCCGCGTTCCAGCTCCTGTCCCAACACCATGTGATGCCGACTATCCCGCTGCATCCGCGGAGGACAACCGAGCAAGGCCGCCATGCCCATCGCCACGGGTCGATCCTGGAAGAGTCCGTCCTCCACGATCAGTTCCCGTTCCTCCGTCGCTTCTCCCAGCACCGCGCAGGGGCAGCGTTCCCTTGCACAAAAGGCGAGCACCTGATCCAAACGGTCGGGCGCCACCGCCAGCACATAGCGCTCCTGGGCCTCATTGCTCCAGATCTGCATGGGTGACATGCCCCGGTCTTCGCTGGGCACCGCCCGCAATTGCAGCCGCCCGCCGCGGCCGCCGTCATGGAGGATCTCGGGAACGGCGTTGGAGAGCCCACCGGCCCCCACATCATGGATGGAGAGGATGGGCGAATCCTCACCCAGGGCGATGCACTGCTCGATCACCTCCTGGGCGCGCCGCTCCATCTCCGGGTTGCCCCGCTGCACCGAGGCGAAATCGAGATCCTCATCCCCCTCGCCGCTGGCCACACTGGATGCTGCTCCCCCACCGAGACCGATGAGCATGGCCGGTCCGCCAATGACGAGGATCTTCGCCCCCACCGGCAAGGGCCGCTTTTCCACCAGCGGCCGGCGAATCTGGCCAACGCCGCCCGCGAGCATGATGGGTTTATGAAAGCCCCGGTGAACTCCGCCGAGTTCCCCTTCGAAGACACGGAAATAACCGGCGATGGCCGGACGACCGAACTCGTTGTTGAAGGCCGCTGCCCCCAGCGGCCCGTCCCGCATGATCTCCAGGGCCGCGGCAATGCGCGCGGGGCGGCCGTAATCCTGCGCCTCCCAGGGCTGGAGATAACCGGGTATGCGCAGGTGGGAAACGGAAAATCCCGTCAGCCCGGCCTTGGGCTTGCCGCCCCGGCCGGTGGCCCCCTCATCGCGAATCTCGCCACCGCTGCCCGTGGCCGCCCCGGGAAAGGGCGAGATGGCGGTGGGGTGATTGTGCGTCTCCACCTTCATGAGGATGGCCAAGGCTTCGTCGCCAAAGCCGTAGATCCCCTGGGCGTTGCTGAAAAAGGGCCGGGCCTGATGACCTTCCATCACCGCCGCATTGTCGCGATAGGCCGAGAGGGTGCCCTGGGGATGATGGCGATGGGTTTCGCGGATCATGGCGAAGAGGCTGAGATCCTGGTCCCGGCCATCGATACGGAAGCGGGCGTTGAAAACCTTGTGCCGGCAGTGCTCGGAGTTGGCCTGGGCGAACATCATCAGTTCGGCATCGCTGGGATTGCGCCCCAGGCCCTGGAAATAATCCGCGAGATAATCGAGTTCGGCGGGAGAAAGGGCGAGCCCGAGGCTGGCATTGGCCTGCTCCAAGGCCGCCCGCCCCTCCTCCAGCAAGGGCATGCGTTGCAGGGGGGCGGGCTCGGGGTGACGAAAAAGGCCCTCCGCCCGGGCCAAGTCCAGGACCACCGTCTCGGTCATGGGATCATGCAGACGCCGGGCACAGAGCCCCAGCAGATCTGCCGAAAAGGGCAGACTATCCGGGCCCAGAAGGGTATAGACGGTACCTCTCTCGATCCGCCGCACGCGCCCCAATCCGCAGTGATGGGCAATATCCGTGGCCTTGCTGGACCAGGGGGAAATGGTGCCAAAACGCGGCAGAACCACCATCTGCTGACCCGGTGCAAGGATCTCCGCAGGACCCTCGCCATAATGGAGGAGGCGCTCCAGAAGCGCGTGTTCGTCACCGGACAGTGGTGGCCCATCCAGGTCAACGAGATGGATAAAGGCGGCAGAAAAGTGCGCCAGGGCCACGCCCTGCTCCTGCAGCGCAGCCTGAATTTTTTGCAGACGAAAGGCAGACAAAGCCGGGGAACCGCGCAAAAGCAGCATGCTTACACCTTATCAGGAAATCAACGTGAAGCCAGCAGGCAGCCGATATCCCCCGCCTCTCCGGAAGGGGACTGAGTGGAGGGACGGCCGCAGTGTCCGGAAGTAAGGGCTGGTCAGCCCGGCCCAAGCACGATGCGATGGCCATGCCCCGTCCGATCGAGTGCTGCTCTATGGCAGCAGGCGTGATCCGGCAACGCGCATCGCCTCAGGACAGGGGCACGCCCAGGCGTCGCGCCACCTCGACATAAGCCTCCACCACCCCTCCCAGATTGCGCCGGAAGCGATCCTTATCCATTTTCTCCAGGGTCTTGGCGTCCCAGAGGCGGCAACCATCGGGGCTGAATTCGTCGCCAAGGAAGAGTTCTCCCTGAAAACGGCCGAATTCCAGCTTAAAGTCCACCAGGATCAGATCCGCCGCCGCAAAAAGCGCCGTCAGCAGTATATTTACCCGCAGGCTCCAGCGGCGCATGGCATGGATCTCGTCCTCGGTCGCCCAGCCAAAGCTCAGGATGTGGGAGCTATTGATCATGGGGTCGTGGAGGGCATCATTCTTGAGAAAGAATTCAAATACCGGCGGCTCCAGGATACGCCCCTCTTCCACCCCCAGGCGCCGGCTCAGGGAGCCCGCCGCCCGATTACGCACCACGCACTCCACCGGGATCATGTCCAGACGCTGCACCAGGCTGTCGGTATCGTTGATCAGATGCAAAAAATGGGTGGGCACCCCCGCCGCCTGCAGATGCTCCATGATGAAGGCGTTGAAGTGATTGTTGACCTTGCCCTTGCTGGCCAACTGCTCCACCTTTTCGCCGTCAAAGGCCGAGGTATCGTCCTTGAAATGCAGGATGAGGGTATCCGGATCATCTCCGGTATAGACGATCTTCGCCTTGCCCTCGTAAACCAGTTCGCCTCTGCTCATTGCGGCGCTCCTGCTGGGAAAACCCGCGCAAAGATGCAATCAATATTTTTGGTATGGTAAGCCAGGTCAAAAAGAGCGGCCAATTCACCGGCCGACAAAAACTGTTTTACCTGCGGATCAGCGGCCAGCAAGGCCTGGAAATCGGCCCCCTCCTCCCACACCCGCATGGCATTGCCCTGCACCACCCGATAGGCGTCCTCGCGCAACATGCCTTTTTCCGTCAGGGCCAGCAACACGCGTTGGGAGAAAATCAGGCCATGCATCTTGTGCAGATTGCTCAACATCTGCTCCGGGTACACCACCAGCTTCTCCAGCAGGCCGCTGGCGCGGTGGAACATGAAATCCATGACGATGCAGGCATCGGGCCCGATCACCCGCTCCACGCTGGAATGGGAGATATCCCGCTCATGCCACAGCGCGATGTCCTCCAGCGCCATGCCGGCATAGCCCCGCAGCAGGCGGGCCAGCCCGGTGAGGTTCTCCGAGAGAATGGGATTGCGCTTGTGGGGCATGGCGGAACTGCCCTTCTGGCCCTTGCCGAAGGGCTCTTCCGCCTCCAGAACCTCGGTGCGCTGCAGATGGCGGATCTCCACGGCGATCTTTTCGATGGAGCCGCCGATGATGGCCAGGGTATTGAAAAACTGGGCATGGCGATCCCGGGAAATGACCTGGGTGCTGGCTGCCTCGGGCTGCAGGCCGAGGTCGGCGCAGACCGCCTCTTCCACATCGGGGTCGATATTGGCAAAGGTCCCCACGGCCCCGGAGAGCATACCCACGGCCACCGTATGGATGGCCGCGAGCAGTCGCTCGCGGTTGCGCCGGGCCTCGGCATACCAGACGGCCACCTTGAGGCCGAAGGTGATGGGTTCGGCATGGATACCGTGGGAACGGCCCATCATCACCGTGTCCTTGTATTTCCAGGCCAGCCGGGCCAGGGCGGCGATGAGGCGGTCCAGGCCCGTCAGCAGGAGCTCGCCAGACTGCTTGAGTTGCAGGGCAAAGCCGGTGTCCACCACGTCGGAGGAGGTCAGGCCGAGATGGATGAAACGGCTCGCCGGCCCCACGTGCTCGGCCACCGAGGTCAGAAAGGCGATGACGTCGTGCTTGACCTCCAGCTCGATCTCGGCGATGCGTTCACTATCAAAGGCCGCCTTGCCTTCGATCTCCGCCAGGGCCTCGGCAGGTATCCGCCCCCGGGCCGCCAACGCCCGGCAGGCGGCCAGCTCCACATCCAGCCAGGCGCGATATTTGGCATCCTGGGTCCACAAGGCCCCCATTTCCGGCCGGGTGTAGCGTTCGATCATGACTGACCCGCCGTCTTCGGGCTCAGCGCCGTCTGCAGTTTGTCGAGAATTTCGGCGGACCATTTCTGGCCATCGCTGGCATCCCCGCGGGTGGGTTCGGTCTCCAGCACGCTGCCCTTGTCATTTTCCATGCGCAGGAGTTTGACCCGCACAGCGATCGCCTTGGGTTTGCTGCTGCTACCCCAGGTCTTCTCGAAGCTGTTGACGATCCCGTTCCAAATGCCCCCCACAAAACCCGCATGCTCCTGACTTTGCTTCTCGCCGTTACGAATATCCACCACCCAAACGCCGATACCCTCGCTGGTGACCTGATAACCCATGCCTTGCAGCGCCATCTGCACGGCAGGGGCGGCCTTTTGCGGCAACACATCCAATACCAGGTAGGGTCCGCGATCATCGCGATAACGGGTTACTTCAATCTTGGGCATCTCCGCCATGACGGTTTCCTGACCGAGCCGCTTTTGTATCGCCTGCATCAGGTCACGATCATGTTTCGCATCGGGTGGCGACTCCTGCCAGTTGGCATCGGGATTATTCCACCAACGCTCCTGGGCGATAGCCAGGACTTCCCGATCCTGCTCCGGCTGCGTCAGGGTAAAGGTGTATTTTTCCCGGAAAGTCGGGGCAACGCTGCTGCCCAGGATAAAAGACAGTCCCTCCCGGAAATCACGCCAGCCGGTCTTGAGTTCGCCTTTTCCCGGGGAAAACTGTTCCACCGGAATTTTCTTCTCCGCCAGAACGGCCTTCACGCTCGCCCATATCTGCGCGGGTTTGGCGGCCGTGCTGAGCTGCAGGTTGGCACCCGTACCGCTCAGAACGGCCGCGGATCCCGGCAGCTTCTTTTCTTCCTGGGGCTGCTCACCAGCGGCCAGGCGCGGCGTAAATACGCCAAAGCCTGCCGTCGTGCCCGTACTCGCTGCAGCGGCAGTGCTACCTTCTTGTCCCTGGGGGATGGTCACGCCCGGCTGCGGCGCGGTGGCCAACAGGTCCGGTGGGACCTCCAGCGGCTTCAATACCTTGGCATCCTGGTAATTGGGTCCATTGCTGGACTTGAAGAAGGGAATCACCGAAGAGATGGTGGAACACCCCCCCAGACTCACACTGGCCAGAGCGGCAAGAAGCAGGTAACGACGCATGCAAAACTCCATGGAACGCGACATAGGCGCGAAAAAGGTCACAAACAATGCGCCTGACGCAGACTCGCGCGCAGGCGTTCATGATAGGCTGGCGCCAGGGCCGTCAGCGGCAAACGCAGAGTGGGCCCAATATGCCCCATTTCCTGCAAGGCCCATTTCACCGGGATCGGGTTGGACTCTACGAAGAGGTCGCGATGCAGGGCGATCAGCGAGGCATTGATGGCCCGCGCGCGCAAAAAGTCCCCCGCCAGCGCGGCCTCGCACAATTCGGCCATGGCCCGCGGCGCCACGTTGGCCGTCACGGAAATGATGCCGCGCGCTCCGGCGGCCAGGGCGCCGAGGCCGGCGCCATCATCCCCGCTAAAAACCTCCAACTGCTCCCCACAGAGATGAAGGATCTCCCCCACCCGCTCCACCTTGCCACTGGCTTCCTTGAGGCCGACAATATTGGGCTGCGGGGCCAGGCGCGCCACGGTTTCGGGCAGGAGGTCGCAAGCCGTTCGTCCCGGTACGTTGTAGAGAATGATCGGCACCCGGCACTGGTCGGCAATGGTCAAATAATGTTGAAACAATCCTTCCTGCGTTGGCTTGTTGTAGTAAGGGGTGACCAACAAGACCGCATCGGCCTTGGCCTCCATGGCCGCCCGGGTCAATACCACCGCCTCCGCCGTCGCATTGGCGCCGGTACCGGCAATGACCGGAATCCGTTCCCGCACCTGTTCCACCACTGCGGCAATCACCGCAATATGTTCCTTGAAATCCAGGGTAGCCGATTCGCCCGTGGTGCCCACCGCCACAATGGCATGGGTCCCTTCGGCGAGGTGCCAATCGACGAGGTCCCGAAGCCGGGGATAATCGACGCTGCCATCCGCCGTCATGGGCGTTACCAAAGCCACCATACTGCCATGAAACATGATGAAACCCCCGGGCGATCACAGCATACCTTACCATGGGCGATGGTACTTGCGGGGGGCGCCCCTTGGCAAGAAAACCCGCAAGGTTTTACTCACTCCTCAAGACGCATCCTCTGCCGCGCCGCCCAATGCAGCAACTCCTCATGCTGCTTGGGCTGCAAGTCAAAGCGTAGGCCCATGCGCAGCCAGACCCTCCCCGCCTCTTCCACGCGCCGCCAATGGCGCAATTCCCCCCGGCTTTCCCAATCGGGGCTGCCCGGCGCCGAAAGCAGCACCTCCAGGCTGGTACCGCGCTGCAAGGCCGGATCATCCACCCAGGGCAAGCGCATTCCCAATCCACCCCAACCCAGATCCACCAGATCACCCAGCAAGTCCGGCCGCCCCGGACGGCGCAAGCGTACCTTCACCAGCGAAAGCACCAGGCGCCGCCAGTAAAGTCGCTTTTGCAACTGGTGAATGGTAGTCGGCCACTCTACCTGCAACGACTGGGGAAACAGTGCATGAATGGGGGCGAGAAAACCCAGCAGGAACTCCTGCGCGCGGCCAATGACCAGCACCAGACGTCCGGGGGCGAGGAGATCCATGGGTGCCGGCGGCTCCGGAAGCCGCAATTGCAGCGTTTGTGTCGTTGCATCCAGGGAGAGGAGAAAGCTGCTGCGATCCTGCCCCTCCTCGCCTTCCAGGATCACGGTCAACACCCGCCGGGCGTCCTGAATGAAGGTGAGCCCTTCCTTGGCGGTGTCCAGGGGCAACAAGGCCCAGCCCGAGAAAAGACGGTTGGCATAATCGCGCAGAGGGGATTCCCCCCCTTCGCTGGGGCCCTCCTTTGGGGAAGGCTCATAATCGACAATCTCCCATGGAGGCATAACGGCTCCTATCAGCCACCCTGCCCGGTAGCCACCCTGCAAGATTTCCAATCCCAACAACGCATGAGGGGCAACGGTTGGCAGGGAAGTCACGGCGAGTGGCGGGATTTGGCGCTCCCAAGGGGGTTCGAACCCCTGTTACCGACGTGAGAGGCCGGTGTCCTGGACCACTAGACGATGGGAGCAGCAATGGGCGAATTATAAGGGTTTGCCGACGAAAAGCAATTCCCGCCAGCGCCCGATGATTCCCCCTCACGCCCCCATGATGGGCACCCGCAGGCGCTGTCCGGCAAAGGCCTCGCGGCCATCGAGGTGGTTGGCCAGGCGCAGGATCTGGGCATTCACCCCGTAGCGTTTCGCCACCTCTGCCAGGCTTTCCTGATGACTCACCACATGCTGGGCGCTCGACCAGCAGCTTCCGGCCGGCGGCGCTTTCACGAAATGGGCGACGATGGCATCGCGCATGGTATGGGCGAGGAGATCGCGGAAGGCGGGATCGCGCAAGTGCTGCTCTTCTTCCGGGTTGGAAATGAAGGCGGTTTCCACGAGCATGGAGGGGACATTGGGGGCGCGCAGGACCACAAAGTTGGCGTGCTGTACCTGCGCATTGTGCAGGTCTTCCACTCCGGCCAGACCGCGGATCATGATATCCGCCGCCGAAGCCGCCGAATTCATCGCCGCTGTTTGTGACATGTTGAGCAGCACCTGATTCAGCAGCGGGTTGTGCTGGCCCGCCTGCACGTCTCCAAGAATGGGATCTGCGGCGTTTTGTGTTTTCGCCAGCCAGCGCGCCGCCTCATTACTTGCCCCTTTTTCGGAAAGGGCCCAGACCGTGGAGCCGCGCACCGTCCGCAGCGGAAAGGCATCGGCATGCACGGAGACAAAGAGATCTGCACGATGGTGCACGCCCAGTTCCATGCGCTCCAGCAGGGGCACATAGCGATCGCTGTCGCGGGTCATCACCAATCGTACGCCAGGGGTTTGGCGCAGCAACTCGGCAAGGCGAAGACCGACGTCCAACACCACATCTTTTTCCCGCGTCCCCACCTGGCCAATGGCCCCGGGGTCATGCCCGCCATGGCCGGGGTCGAGGCAGATGACGATGGGCCTGCCGCTGCCGGCCAGCGGTAGCGCGGCGCCTGCCGCGTCCCGCGTATCCGGCAGGAGGTCCAGCACCCAACGATATCCGGCATGGCCCGCCGGGCGCATGCTGAAGCTGCGCCAGTGCACCGCCCCCCGAATGGCCAGATCAACGGCAAGACCCTGAGCGCCGGGCGCCACCCGGCGCACCCCCAGCAAAGATCCGAGCGGGCGCAATCTCGGGATGGCGCTCCCGGAGCGGACCCCGGGAAGCAGTACATGCAGGGTGTCACCGGCAGCGCTCATCTGCGCCGGCGCCGCCAAGGGCCCGCTCAGGTCGAAGACGAGGCGGACGCCCGATCCGCGCGAACCGACGCGCACGCCGCGGATTTCCGCCGCCGCCGCCAAGGGTGCATGGAGGGAGAACATAGCTGCCCCACTCCCCAGCAGCAAGTGGCGCAAGAAACTGCGCCGCGCCCCCACATGACGGCCTGCATCAGGCATGCTAGCCATTTCACCTCCCCTGCCGGTCCATCCCGGCACAAGCATAGCATTTTGGTAAATAATGACTTATCTCTATAATTTAGAGTGATCATGGAAGATGTCAAGGTTCATGGGGCGGGTCGGCGCGCCGGGACGACCCCCATGCTCGCCACAACGACCGGCGTCGTACTGGACTTGCCACACCCCCGTGCGGGCGTGTAGTATTCACCGGCTGCCAGCGTCCCCATCGTCTAGTGGCCTAGGACACCGCCCTTTCACGGCGGCGACCGGGGTTCGAACCCCCGTGGGGACGCCATTAAAAATAAGGACTTGCAAAAATAACCGCTTGGCCCCTTTATTTTGGCACAACCGGCTCATTGCGCCGCGCCTTGAACAAGGCGCCGGAAAAGGGCTGCATTCCAGAACCGTGAAAACCATCAATGGCGAACCATGAGTCGCCGCCGCGGGTATCCTGACCAATCCTGCACGTTCGCTACCAAAGCCGATGCAGAAATCCGAGCGAAATCCATTGAAAGCGAAATGGACTGCGGGGCCTTCGTGGACCGTTCCGAGTCAGAATCTCTCCCCTTGGGGAAGCTGCTGGATAGCTATCGGATGATAGCTTACACCAACCAAGCGCGGCACGCCTCAAGAAACCTCTTACCTGCGCGTCACGCGTGCGGCCCACCCGGCACGTGGACTTTGCCCATCTTGTTCAGCCACGGTACCGGTGGCAACATGATGAAGCGTATCGCTGCACCCATGGTCCGCGGTATGTTCAGCGCTGCCCTGTTGGCGCTCCGGGCAATCTCCACCCCCTACGCTATTTGGCAGTGGCGGCGGTCGGTTTTGCGGAAACAAGGAATGGACCGGACCGGGAGGCACCAGACCACCGGAATGCGTAGTACCATGAACTGAGGAGGCAAATGATGAATAGACGGGATCTGTTGAAATCCGTGTTTTCCGCGCTCGCCATGCTTGGCTACGTGCGGGCCAACGATGCACGTGCCTCGGGAATGATGGGCGGCATGATGGGCATGGGTTCTGGAGGTAAGAATTCCGGTGGTCAGGATGCCGAGGGTATGCGCGCCATGATGTCGCCGGAAAACCGCGGGCCGATGCGTACCGGTATGGAACTCTTCCGGCACCATGCGCAAGTCCATCGCACGGTCACTTTCCTACCCGACGGCGTCCATGCCGTATCCGTCTCGGAAAACGCCGAGACCGCCGCCTTGCTCCAGACCCACGTCACAGAGATGTATCAACGGCTCGCCGAGGATCGTCCCTTTCCCTATCCGATGAGCCGCAGCGTCCCGGTGATGTTTGCGCACCCGGCGCTGTATCAGAGAAAATTCGTGCTGCTGTCCAACGGCGTCGCAGTGACGGAGACCTCCAGCGATCCGGAAATGGTCCAGGTCATCCATGCCCACGCCCGCGAGATCACCCGCTTCGTCCAGTATGGCATGCCGGCGATGATGCGCAGCATGATGTAAGCGCCGTTTTGGCACTACATGCGCCCATAGTCCACAAACCCACCAAGAGAATTTACCGTGCCGAGACACTCTGAAGGGCCATGCCGGGGTGCCGGAGCTGATGACCTGGTTGACGGAATATTTTCAGTTTTACCAAGAGCGGCAATTCTCCCATGGATTTCTTCAGTCTCTTAGGCGGCTTAGGCGGCTAAAGAGTATTGCGGCCGCGTGAGCATCTCCGCTGCCTTCCTTGGGCGGCTCACAAACTAGGGCCCCGGCTGCCCCGGAGCACACTTACTTTGAAGAACCCCGCATAGAGCTGCGCACCACCAATAGAATAATCCCATCGAAAATCAGATTCACCCCAACCACAATACCCACCAGAATGAGCGATCCTTGTGGCCACGTCACGACAAATAATATAGCTATAAATATATCAATGATGCCACTAAAAATAAACCAACCACGCCCATGTGCAGAATAAACCTGAGATTGAGTAAAATTTCTATACGCATCCAGTACAAAATAAAATATAAACAGGAGGGCTATGCTAGCGATCCCCGCCGCCGGCAATGCGACCATGACAGCTCCTGCAGTAAGCAGCATAAGCGGCTTGAGCCAATCCGCCAGATGATGCTGATGGAGCTTATAGCTATGCACCAACCAGACAACCCCTGAGATGATCAATATGCCGGCTATAAATCCAGCGGTAAGCACCGAAAGAATGACAGGCGCAATTAATCCGCCAATGCCTATGAGGATCAGCAGGATGGCGATAAATACAGAATATTTTCCAAAACTTTTAAGCTCTGCGTCTACTATTGTAGATATTGAAGGTAATTCATTCATCGCTTGATAACCCCTTTGCGAGAAATACTACATTATGGATCTTTGCCCATAGTGTCAATAAAAATTATTGCCATGTTAAGTGCTATCGCCATAACCTAGTTTTATTAATTCGTCGCGGAGATCCTGATGGCTGAGATAATCTATTTTAAGCAAATCAATAACATCTGAAAATATTTCATTATTCAGACCGCGTATCCTGCTAATATAACAAGCGTGATGATCATCAACCAGGGCAGTAAACAATAAAGTAATTGTTTCTCCGACTTCACTATATTCCTGTTGGTTGCAGTACACGAGTAAACGCTCAAATGCACCGTTAGCGCTAATTTCCATATCCTTGCTCCTTGCAAAACCTCTTGTATATGAACAGATAATCATATTATACAATTTCTTGCATCTTGCCAGATAAAGCCTGCAGCGGCAATGGGGTTCTGATCCCCCTGAGGACGCCATTTCCCGCAGTTCGGCCGTTCCTTAGCGCTTGTACACCTTTCTGCGAAAGAGATCCGTCTTGCGCGACACCAGCCGATCCAGAAAGAGCAGGCCGTCCAGGTGATCCATCTCGTGCTGTACGGCGCGGGCCTCAAAGCCTGCGCATTCGTATACCCGAACCTTACCATGGATGTCTTGCGCCTGTACGCGAATCTGTTCGGCACGGATGACGTTGCCGGTGAAATCCGGCACCGACATGCAGCCCTCACGACCGACGGCGACCCCTTCCCAGGCGATCAGTTCAGGATTGACGAGCACCATCAGGCCATGACAGTCGTCGCCCAGCTTCGGCCGTACGTCCACCACCACGATCCGCTGCAGGCGGCCCACCTGGGGGGCGGCTATGCCCACCCCACCGGGCCCGGTACGCATAGTTTCAATGAGATCATCGACAAAGGCCGACAGCTCCACATCGAAATCAGCCACCGCTACGGCAGGGCGCCGCAAAAGCGGGTCGGGGTAGGTCAGAATCGGTAATACCGCCATCAGAGCACCGCCGTCTCCAGAGGGTGGACGCCAATATCGATGGACTCTTTTTCCCGCAAGGGCGCCAGCACTTCCCGTACCGCCGCAATGCCCGCCGGGGCGAGGCCCTGAATCACCATGATATAGATGGGGTGCTCCGGGCTGCCCGAACGCTCGCTTTCCAGATCGACAATATTAAAGCCGATGCTCGCCAGGGCAGCCGTCACACTGGCGACGATGCCGGGTCGATCCGCGCCGAAGACCGTGACCCGCGTGTCGGGGGCGGCCCCGCCATCCGCGGCGACGCTGGAAAGGGGGTCGAGATGGACGCGCAGGTTGAGGCGTTTGACCGCAGCATCCAGGGCCATTTCCACCGCACCCAGGTCCTGGGGATAAGACAGCACCTGCATGATGGCAAAGTAACCGCCCAGGCGCATCATGGAGGCATCGCCGATGGAACAGCCGGCAGTATAGAGGGCCTGGGTGACGGCGGCGACGATACCGGGACGGTCTTCGCCGATGACGGTGAGGAGGGCTTGACTCATTCTATGCTCCAATGGCGAGAAGTTTCGCCTGAACCAGATAACGGAAACAATATTCCAGCAATTCCAGATGATGCCGGGCTGCGGTCATATCCCGGCCCCAGGCGGTGACGCCATGCAGATGGATCAGGGCGCCCGGCACATGGGGCAGGGTCTGGGCAAAGGACCGCTCCACGGCGGCGGCGATCTGCGGCACCTCGACCAAATTGGGGAAGACCGGCAAGTCCACCCGCGGCTCGGCAGCAGCCACGCCGAGGCCCTTGAGCATCTCCAACGGCGGCAGGCGGAGCAGGCCATCCGTGGCAAAGTGTCCGCAGAGATTGGCCTCCACCGAATGGACATGATAGATCACCCGGGCGTCGGGCACCTGGCGGTAAATGGCCTGATGAATACTGGCCTCGGCCGAAGGCCGGCGGCCGTCGGGGGCCGTATGCACCTGGCCGGTCAGATCCATTTCCACAAAATCCTGCAGCGTGAGCCGATCTTTGGGCCGTCCGCTGGCGGTAATCCAGAAACGATCCGGCGCGCTGCGCGCCGAAAGATTACCGGCCGTACCCAGCATCCAGCCGCGTTGATAAAAATCGGCTGCAGCGGCGCACAGCCCCTGGCGCAGGTCTTCAGTCATGGGTACCCTCCGGCCACCACCGTTGCCCCATGGCGCGGTCGATATCGAAAAAATCCGTAAACGGCACAAAGGGCCGCCCCTCTTGCTGCAGGTACTCGGCCAGACGATCGCGGGCGAAGACCTGGGGGCAGACCCTGGCCATGCGCAGATCGGTGATGGAGTCGCCGATGCAGACCGCCTCATCGGGATGGTAATGCGCCAGGATGAGCGGCTTGGCCACCAGCTCCACGTCATCCTCCCAGGCAGAATGGACGCGCAGAAAGGGGCCGGAGCGGTCCGCTTCCAAACCATGGATGGCTGTCACTTCGGCCGCCAGATGCCCAAGGATGAGCCTGGCCATCTCCACAAAACCGCCCGTCACCACCACCAAGGGCACCCCGGCGGCCTGCAGATGGGAGAGAAAGGCTTCGAAGCCCGGGCGCAGGGTATTATTGCCGCGCACGAAGTCCTCCATGGCCGGCCAGGCACTGGAGGGAATGCTTTCCAGAACGATGGGCAGGCCTTCACGCAAGGTCAGACGCTGGGCGTAGATCTCGGGCAATATGCGCGCCGCGGCGGCAGGCGCAAAGTGGCGCATGAGGGCGACGAAAACCTCCACCTCGCTGATGGTGCCGTCGAAGTCACAAAATACTATGCGCTTCATCCCTGCCCCCGCTTGGCAATGGCCGCCCGCAACGGACCCTCGGGGATGCTGGCGAGGTCGAAGACCTCCCGATTCTGCCAGCGGGCGATGGCCTCCCGAAAGGCGAGCACCCCGGCGGCAGGTCCCTGGGGGTGATCCATGATGCCGGTGCCGGCATTGAGGATGACGGCCTCACCATAGTCATCGAGGATGCGGCCGACCATCCCCGGATGGACCCCCGCCGAAGGCACCGGCGCCACACCCCGTGCCCGCAATTGCTGGACAATGGCCCACTCGTCGGCCTCGGCAAAGGGCAGACTGCCATAATGGGCCGGATAGAGCACGGCATCGGCACCGCCGTAGGCCATGAGCGTACCCAAGATGCTGGCATAACTGAAGCCGTACTCCGCCGCCCCGCAGCAAGCGCCCGCCAGGGCTGGGTGGGCGAAGATGGGAACGGTGATCTCGGGATCGGCCACCAGGGCCTCCAGCAGGGGATAACCATAGGCCAGCACGTTGAGCAGCAGGGCATTGGCACCCTCGGCGACGAGCTGGCGGGCCAGATCCAGTACCTCCCGCGCGTTGCCCGAAAGGTTCACGGCATAGAGCAGATCCTGGCCCGTGAGGTCGCGCCGCGCCGCGATGACCGGCCAGCAGGCGCGCCAGCGCTCCAGGGTGGGGGCAGCGGGCAAATTGGGCAGGATCTCGTCATCCTTGATGATATCCAGGCCCGCCGTGGCCACTTCCGCCAGAATGGCGGCGTGATCAGCGGCGCCGAGACCCAGGGCCGGCTTGAAAATACCCATGACCAGAGGGCGCTGGGGGTTGCCGAGGCGCTCGCGAATACCCTGCAGACCGTAACGTACCGGCTGCCCGATATCCGCGGGCAGGCGCAGATTGATGACCTTGGCCGGACCAGCGAGGGAGTACTTGCCGAAGATCATGGTCAGCAAGCTGCCCAGACCATGGTCCATATTGCTGCGCGGGAAACGGATGGTCGCCCGATATCCGCCCCCCAGGCCTTCGTCGATCCGGACCACCTCGGCCAGATGGGCACGCAAGGCCGTCTCGCGGTGGCGAAAGCGTTCATCCCAGGTCCCGGCCGTTTGCCCGACGGCAATGATCTCGGCCTGGCGGCGGGCATCCACCCCCGCCGGAAAGGCATAATCCACCTCGATCCAGTCGCCCATCTTCAGCCAAAGGCCAGGAGGGGACGATCACTGTAATGAGGCACCCAGCCGCTGCGCGCACTGAAATAACGCACGGCCTTGATGCGCCGCTGCGCGGTCAGACGGAACCAGTGCTCCAGGCCGGCCGGCACCCGGATGAAATCTCCGGCCGCCACCGTCACTTCCACCTGGCGGTCGTCGGAGAGGACAAAACCGAAAATCCCCTCCCCGGCGATGATGTAACGCACCTCTTCATCATCATGGGTGTGGATACGATGGAAACGCGCCAGATTCGCCTCGATGTCCGGATGCTCCGGATACATCACCACGAGATCCCGGGCCTGATAGCCGCGTTCTTGCCGCAGCGCCTGAAAGACCGTATCCAGCGCCGCCAGCACCTGCTCCTGCTCCGCCGCGGTGAGGGAGGCCTGCTGCAGGAGCCCCGCCGCCGGCCCGGCCTGCACCGGATAATCCTGCAAGGTCACCCCCAGGGGCGCCAAAATCTCACCTACAACCGCCCCGTCCGTCACCAACTCCCCTGAATGAAAGCGCAAGCTCGCCATTGCCTTACCCCTCCCCTTCCCGCCAGATCACCGTTGCCATGCGCCCGCAGCGCCCATCACGCCGATAGGAAAAAAACCGCTCCGTTTCCGTCACCGTGCAATACCCCCCG
The DNA here is from genome assembly GCA_021794385.1 of Pseudomonadota bacterium. Classification (GTDB taxonomy): domain Bacteria; phylum Pseudomonadota; class Gammaproteobacteria; order Acidithiobacillales; family Acidithiobacillaceae; genus Acidithiobacillus_B. The sequence continues at coordinate 17,351 of JAJYQY010000098.1, forward strand.
CCGGAAATGGCCGCGGCCGGCACTCCGGCCCGAGCCAGCCGCTGGCGGGCCAGGGCATAGATATCCGCCAGCCAGCGGCCATCCCGGCCAGGATGAAAACAGTCCCGGGCGGCGGGATCATGGACCACGAAGGCCGCGCGCAGTTCCGGCCCCACCTCGAAGTGAGCGGGTCCGATGGCCGGCCCCAAGTATATCAAAACTTCATCGGGCGATGCCGCCAAGGCAGCCATCCCCGCCTCCAGAATTCCCCCCAACAAGCCCCGCCACCCGGCATGAAAGACGCCGATACGCTTACCGTCGCGATGACAGGCCAGCACCGGCAGGCAATCGGCCGTCAACACGGCCAACACCACGCCGCACTGACCGGTGACGGCACCGTCGGCTTCCAGCGGGCCATGGTCAGGCCCATTGATGTCCACCACCCGCGTACCGTGGACCTGGGTAAGCCAGGCCGGTGCCCGTGGCAGGGCAAGGCATTGCTGCAATCGGGTGCGGTTCTCCGCAACCCGCTGGGCATCGTCGCCCACATGCTCTCCGAGATTGAAGCTGGCATAGGGTCCGACGCTGGCCCCGCCCGCCCGCAGGGTGATGGCCGCCCGGACACCGGGAGGTGCCGGCCAGTCGGGCACGATCAAGGTCGGTTCAGTCATGCCCGGCCGTGCGCAGCAGGTCCAGGAGGCCCTCCATGTCCTCCGGCACCGGGCTTTCCCAGCTCAGGAGCTCACCCGAGTCCGGGTGGTTCAGGCGCAGCCGACGGGCGTGCAGGGCCTGTCGGGTAAAACGACGCCATTGCCCAATGGCGTCGAGATCCAGCCCCGGCGGCAACACCGCCCGACCACCGTAGACCGGATCGCCCACCAGGGGGTGACCGATATGCGCCATGTGCACGCGGATCTGATGGGTGCGGCCGGTGGCCAGGCGCAGGCGCAGCAAGGTATGCCGCGCAAAGCGCTCGGCGAGACGATAATCCGTTTGCGCCGGGCGGCCATCGCTGCGCACGGTCATCCGCAGGCGATCGTGGGAATGGCGACCGATGGGGGCATCCACCGTCCCGCCTCCGGTCATGGTCCCCAGCACCAGGGCCAGGTATTCGCGGTGCATGCTGCGACTGGCCAGTTGCGCGGTCAGGGACTGCCGCGCCGCCTCGGTCTTGGCCACCACCAACAGGCCCGTCGTATCCTTGTCCAGACGATGGACAATCCCGCCCCGGGGCAGGTATTGATTGTCCGGCACATGCTGCAGGACGCCATTGACCAGGGTGCCGTTGGCATGACCGGCGCCGGGATGGGTCAGAAGGCCGGCGGGTTTATCAATGACCAGAATGGCATCGTCCTCATGGACGATCTGCAAAGAGACGGGCTCTGCCAGCCAGGTTCCCGCCTCCACCGCAGGGACACGAATCTGCACTTGCTCCCCGCCACGGATACGGACGCTGGCCCGCGGGCTTGCGCCATCCACCTGTATCCGTCCAGCGCGCAGCCACGTCTGTATCCGGCTGCGGCTGTATTCCGGCAGCATCCGGCCAAGGACCGTGTCCAGACGCTCCCCCGCGCTTGCCGCTGGCAAAATCATGTCAATACCCGTATCATCATTCATGGCTTGCCACTATAGACTATCGTCCTCCATGAGCAAACGCATTCTAGTTGCCCTTTGTTGCGCCGCCCTCCTCGCGGGTTGCGCAGGCGGTCCCAAACCCGAAAGTCAGAGCGAAAACCATGATTCCGCCCGCGTCATGTTCGATCCCGCCAAACAAGCCATGGATCGTGGCGACTACAGCACGGCCATCAAGCTCTTCGAGGATCTGGAAGCCCGCTATCCCTACGGCCCCTACGCCGAGCAGGCGGAGCTGGATACGGCCTACAGTTACTACCAAAGGGGTGAATCCGATGCCGCCGCCGCGGCGGCCGAGCGCTTCATCAAGCTCCACCCGGCCAACCCTTATGTGGATTATGCCTGGTATCTGAAGGGCATCGCCTACTATCAGGCCATTCAGGGGGCGGAATGGGACCCCGATCCCGCGGAAAAGGCCTTTGCCACCTTCGACATCCTCGTCAAACGCTGGCCCAACACCGCCTATGCGGCCGATGCGCGCCAACGCATGGCCAAGATCATCGACATCCTCGGCCAGCGCAACCTCGAAATCTGCAAATTTTATTATGCGCGTCATGCCTATGTGGCAGCGGCAGACCGCTGCAACACCGTCATCACCCGCTACCAGTTGAGTCCGGCGCGGGAAGAGGCCCTCTACTATCTAGCCAGATCCTATGCGCGCATGAACCTAAAGAGCTTGGCGCAAAGCACCACGGCTGTCCTGGCCTACAACTATCCCGGGAGTAAATACCTGAGCCAACTGGGCGTCAGCGGCCACTAAAGTGCCGTGACGGCCCGGCGGGTGCGGGCTTACACGGCTTCGTCGCCCTCTTCGCCGGTCCGGATACGGATCACCCGGTCGACATGGGTGACGAAGATCTTGCCATCACCGATCTTGCCCGTACGCGCCGCCGTCTCGATCACCTCCACCGCGCGGTCGGCGAGATCGTCGGATACCACCACTTCCAGCTTGAGTTTCGGCAAAAAATCCACCACATACTCGGCACCACGGTAGAGCTCGGTGTGTCCCTTCTGCCGCCCAAAGCCCTTGACCTCGGTGACGGTCATGCCGGCAAGGCCCATTTCCTGCAATGCCTCACGGACGTCATCGAGCTTGAAGGGCTTGATGATGGCTTCGATTTTTTTCATGGTAGAACTCCTTCTGCTTCAGGGCCTGAGCCCCATGGGGTATAACCGTTGGTAATAGGATAACGCCGGTCCTTGCCGAAGGCGCGCGGACTGATGCGCACCCCGGGGGCGGCCTGGCGGCGCTTATACTCGGCGCGATCGATGAGGCGCAGGACCCGGGTGACCGTCTCCGGAGCAAAGCCCTGGGCAATGATCTCTGCCGCCCCCCGGTCATGCTCCACATAGGCAGCGATGATAGGGTCCAGGATCTCGTAGGGCGGCAGGCTATCCTGGTCACGCTGATTGGGCGCCAACTCCGCGGAAGGCGCGCGGGTCAGGACCCGTTCAGGGATCACCGGAGCGATGCCGTTGCGGTAGCGCGCGAGTTGGTAAACCAAGGTCTTGGGGCAGTCCTTGATGATCGCGAAACCACCCGCCATGTCTCCATATAGGGTAGCATAACCGACGGCGATCTCGCTCTTGTTCCCCGTGGTGAGGAGCAAGTGGCCGAACTTGTTGGAATAGGCCATGAGCAAGGCGGCGCGGATGCGCGCCTGGAGGTTCTCTTCGGTGGTATCCGTGGGTAGTCCGGCGAAAAGGGGGGCCAGGGTATCCAGGTAAGCCGTAAAAAGATTGTCTATGGACACCACGTCCGTGCGCACACCCAGGCGCCGCGCCTCTTCCTGGGCATCTTCCACACTCATGGCAGCAGTGTAGCGGGAGGGCATGATGAGGGCGTGGACCCGCTCCGGCCCCAAGGCATCCACCGCCACGGCCAAGGTCAGGGCCGAATCCACTCCGCCGGAAAGGCCCAGGATCACGCCGGAAAATCCATTCTTTTCTGTGTAATCCCGTACACCCAGACGCAGCACCTGATAGACTTCCTCCACTTCATCCAGGAGGGGGGCGGGTGCCTGTCCCGGTACCAGGCGAAGGGCCGCCGCCTCTTTGTGGATGTCGAGGAGCGCCAGATCCTCTCGGCACGGCACGGAACGCAGAACGACCAGTCCGTCGTGGTCCACGGCAAAGGACTGGCCGTCAAAGACCAATTCATCCTGACCACCCACCAGGTTCACGTAAACCATGGGAAGGCGCAGTTGACGCGCGAGGGCCCCCGCAACATCGTCTTCGCGCTGGCGCTGTTTGCCGACGTGATAGGGGGAAGCGTTCAATATCAGGAGGATCTCCGCCCCCTCGGCCTGGGCAGCTTGAGCCGCCGCCGGCCCCCACCACACGTCTTCGCAGACGACCACGCCGCAGCGCAGCCCGGCACATGCGAAGACCAGAGGCCGGGTACCCGGCGTGAAGTAACGCATTTCGTCAAAAACGTCGTAATTGGGCAGGCAGTGCTTGTGATAGGTGCTTTCCACCCTGCCGCCACGCAACAGGCTGGCGCTGTTATAGAGCCGTTGCTCCACCCGCTGGGGATGGCCCACCAGTACCGGCAGCGGCGCTGCTCCGGCCAGCCTCTGCAACTGGGCGTCGCAAGTGGCCAGGAAATCATCGCGCAACAAGAGATCTTCGGGCGGATAGCCGCTCAAGGCCAATTCGGGGGTAATGAGCAGATCGGCCCCCTCGGCCTGCGCTTTGTGGGCCTCTCGCAGCAGGAGGCCGGCGTTGCCGGCGATATCCCCTACCCGGCAGTTCACTTGGGCGAGCGCGATCCGCATCTAAGCTCCCAGCACTTCGGCAGCCTTAGCGCCGATTTCCGCCGGCGACCGCACACAATGCACCCCGGCCGCCGCCAGCGCCTCGTATTTGGCCTCCGCCGTACCCGCTCCGCCGTCAACGATTGCCCCTGCATGTCCCATGCGCTTGCCCTTGGGCGCCGTGGCACCAGCAATGAAGGCCACCACCGGCTTGCTCATGGTATGCCGGATGAATTCTGCGGCGTCCTCTTCCATGCGCCCGCCGATCTCTCCCACCATGACCACCACTTCCGTCTGCGGATCGGACTCGAAAAGGCGTAAGACCTCGATGAAATCCATGCCAATGAGGGGATCGCCACCAATGCCCACACAGGTACTCTGCCCCAGCCCCATGCGCGTGGTCTGCTCGACGGCTTCATAGGTGAGGGTCCCGGAACGGGAAACGATGCCCACGCGGCCGGACTGGTGGATGGCGCCGGGCATGATACCGATCTTGCACTGACCCGGCGTGATGATGCCGGGACAATTGGGGCCGATGAGACGGGCATGCTGGGTGGCGAGATAGTGCTTGACCATCAGCATGTCGTGAACGGGAATACCCTCGGTAATGCAGACGATGAGTTTGATCCCGGCATCGGCCGCCTCGATGATGGCATCGGCGGCAAAGGGAGAGGGCACATAGATGACGCTGGCGTCGGCGCTCGTGGCCCGCACTGCCGCCGTCACCGTATGGAAGACCGGTAGGCCCAGATGTTCCGTCCCGCCCTTCCCCGGTGTCACCCCTCCCACCATGCGGGTGCCATAGGCTATGGCCTGCTGCGAATGAAAAGTCCCCTGTTTGCCCGTAAAACCTTGACAGATCACACGGGTTTCGTGCCCCACCAGAATGCTCATAAACGCACCAAGATCACCATGAGAAGGATAAAAATGACCACCTGCCCCACCAGCAGCAAGAGCAGATAGGGATTACGCCGGCGACCGCCAACTGCAGATGACAATTGTCCGCGCAGGCCCGCCAACTCCTGACGCAGTGCTTCAAGATCCTCGCGCCGGGACAGGGGTTGCAGGCGCTCATCGAGGATCTGGTCCAGCATAACCGCCATCTCGGCCATGGTCTCGGCACTTTTCTGGTCGGCGCCCCTTTTGACATAGGCATCCGCCAGGCGCGAAATGAGGGGTCCGGAATTGCGCAATACCGGCCATAAGCGCTGTAACCAGAGGATATTGATGGCCATCGCCTCAGCCTCGCGCTGCGGCGACGGCCTTGACCGCCGCATCGGTCAAACCGGAGGCGCTAATGAGGGTGAGTCCGCTGGCAGCCAGCAGGCGCTCCCCCTCCTCCTTGTTGGTACCCTCCAGACGCACCACCACCGGCAAGTTGAGGCCCACTTCCTCGGCCGCCTTGATGATGCCCTCGGCCAGGAGGTCACAGCGGGTAATACCACCGAAGATATTCACCAGGATGGCCTTGACCCGCTGATCCGAGAGAATGAGCTTGAAGGCCTGAGTCACCTTGTCCGCCGCAGCACCGCCGCCCACATCCAGAAAATTGGCCGGATCGCCGCCGTGCAGCTTGATCAGGTCCATGGTCGCCATGGCCAGCCCTGCACCATTGACCATGCAGCCGATGTTCCCGTCCAGGGAGATGTAGTTGAGGCCGAACTGGCGCGCGGTGATTTCCCGGGGATCCTGCTGGGTGGAGTCAAAAAGCTCATCGGACTCGGGGTGGCGATAAAGGGCGTTGTCATCCATGACGATCTTGGCATCCAGGGCCAGCAGGCGCCCTTCCCGGGTGAGGGCCAGGGGATTGACCTCCACCACCAGGGCATCCATGCGCAGCAGGAGGCGATACAACCCCTGCATGATGCGGGTGAGTTGCTGCACCTGTCCGGCATCCAGCCCGAGGGCGAAGCCCAGCCGCCGCGCCTGAAAGGGCTGCAGCCCGATGAGGGGGTCCACGATCACGCGCTGCAGCGCCTCGGGACGATCCCGGGCCAGATCCTCGATCTCCATTCCGCCTTCGGCGGCGGCCAGAAAGGTGATGCGGGCATGGCTGCGATCCACCAGGGCGGCCAGATAGAGCTCCCGGGCGATGGCGCTGGGTTCTTCGATGAGCAGGGCCGCCACATGCCGACCCTGGGGGCCGGTCTGTTCCGTCACCAGGGGTTTGCCCAGCAACTCCTGGGCCGCCTGCTCCAGCGCCGCCATGCTGTCCACCACCCGCACCCCACCGGCCTTGCCCCGCCCACCGGCATGGATCTGGGCCTTGACCACCCATTTCGGCCCGCCCAGTTCACGGGCCTGATTGGCGGCCTCCCGCAGGGAAAAGGCGGCAATGCCCCGCGGCACCGGCACCCCTTCTTCGGCCAGCAAACGCTTGGCCTGATATTCATGGAGATTCATGGAAACATCCTCAAATGCGTGCCATCAAGGCTTGGGCAAAGTCCGTCGTGCTGAGAGCGGGCACATCGCCGCGCAGTACGGCCAGGTCGCCGGTGACCTGGCCGACAGCAATGGCGCCATTCATGGCCGTCACCACCCGCGCCGCCGCCTCCTGCCAGCCCAGATACTCCAGCATCATGACGGCCGAGAGGATCAGCGAACTGGGGTTGGCCTTGCCCTGCCCGGCAATATCCGGGGCCGTGCCGTGGGTGGCCTCGAAAATGGCATGGGTATCCGAGAGATTGGCACCGGGGGCCATGCCAATGCCACCCACCTCCGCTGCGAGGGCATCGGAGATGTAGTCGCCGTTGAGATTCAGGGTGGCCACCACGTCATAGGCCTCGGGGCGCAGGAGGATCTGCTGCAGGAAGTTGTCGGCAATGACGTCCTTGACGATCACCTTGCCCGCTGCCACCGCCGCTGCCTCGGCCGCATCCGCCGCCCCTTTGCCCTCGGCCTTGGCGATGGCGGACTTCTGCTGCCAGGTAAAGACCTGTCCGGCAAATTCCCGCTCGGCCAGGGCATAACCCCAGTCACGGAAGGCGCCTTCGGTGAACTTCATGATGTTGCCCTTGTGTACCAGCGCCACCGATTTGCGCCCGTGGGCCAGGGCGTAGGCAATGGCGCGGCGGATGAGGCGCTCCGACCCTTCCCGGGAAACGGGCTTGATGCCAAAGGCGGAAGATGCGGGAAAACGGATCTTGCGCACGCCCATCTCATCCTGGAGAAAACGCAGGAGTTTCTCCGCCTCGGGGCTACCGGCCGGCCACTCGATGCCGGCATAGATATCTTCGGCATTCTCCCGAAAGATCACCATATCCACCCGCTCGGGATAGCAGATGGGGCTGGGCGTACCGGCGTAATAACGCACCGGCCGCTGGCAAACGTAGAGATCGAGGTCCTGGCGCATGGCCACATTCAGGCTGCGCATCCCCCCCCCTACGGGGGTCTCCAGGGGTCCCTTGATGGCCACCTTGAACTCCTGGATGGCGGCCATAGTCTCGGCGGGCAAATACTGCCCCTCGCCGTACAGGGTGCAGGCCTTCTGCCCGGCATAGATTTCCATCCAGGCGATCTGCCGTTGGCCGCCGTAGGCGGCAGCCACGGCCTTGTCCACCACCGCGCGCATGGCCGGGGTCACATCGCCGCCGATGCCGTCCCCCTCGATGAAGGGAATGATGGGCCGCGCCGGGGTCTCTATCCGACCATTTTCCACCCGCACCGCGTTTGCGCCATTACCAGGAACCTGAATATGCGTCCAGTTCATGACGCCGCCTCCAGTTGTTCCCCCGCCCAGGACAGGGCGCCCCCCTTACGGATCAACTCCAGATCCCGCGCATTGGCCAGTTGGGGCATGACCGCAAAGTCGATACCCCGGGTCTCATTGTGCAGGGTCAAGGCCTGGCCCAGGGTCAGGGCGTCGAGATCCAGACGCAGGCGATCCCCCATCTGCACCCGCGCATAATCAGCGGCATCGACGAAGGTCAGGGGCAGGATGCCAAAGTTGATGAGATTGGCCAGATGGATGCGGGCGAAGGACTGCACCAGCACGGCCCGCACCCCCAGATAGCGCGGGGCCAGGGCGGCGTGTTCGCGGCTGGAGCCCTGACCGTAATTATGACCAGCGACGATGAAACCGCCGCCGGCGGCCTTGGCCCGGGCCGGAAAGCCCTCGTCCACCACATGAAAGACAAACTCGGAAATGGCCGGCAGGTTGGAGCGCAGGGGCAGGACTTTGGCGCCGGCGGGCATGATGTGGTCGGTAGTGATGTCATCGCCCAGATGAATGAGCACTTCCCCTTCCAGCACCTGCGGCACCGCCGTTGCCACGGGCAGTTTGGCGATATTGGGGCCGCGGATGATCTCCACCCCCGCGCCGGATGGCGGTGGGGCGATGATCATGCGGTCATCGACATGGTAGTGAGTCGGCGCGGGAACGGTGATCCTGCTCATCCCCAGATCACGAGGATCGGTGATCTCCCCGGTCAGCGCGCAAGCGGCACAGGTCTCGGGGCTGGCAAGGTAGACGGAGGCGTTTTTGGTGCCGGAACGCCCGTAAAAATTGCGGTTGAAGGAACGGATGGACACCCCCTCGGAAGGCGGCGCAAAACCCATGCCGATGCAGGGTCCGCAGGCCGACTCCAGGAGGCGCGCCCCGGCGGCGATGAAATCCAGCAGACCGCCGTCGTGGGTAATCATCTCCATGACCTGGCGGGAGCCGGGAGAGACCCCCAGCCCCACGCCTGCGGCCACGGTCCGCCCCTTGAGCATGGCCGCCACGGTCATGAGATCGACATAAGAGGAGTTGGTACAGGAACCGATGGCCACCTGGGCGACCTTGGTCCCTGCCACCTCGCGCACGGTCTTGACGTTGTCGGGGCTGTGCGGGCAGGCGATGAGGGGTTCCAGGGTGCTCAGATCAATGTCCAGCACCTCGTCATAGTGGGCGTCGTCGTCCGCCACCCATTCGCTCCAGTCCTTCTCCCGACCCTGGGCCGCCAGATATTCGCGGGTGATGGCGTCGGCAGGAAAAACACTGGTGGTCGCCCCCAGTTCCGCGCCCATATTGGTGATGGTGGCCCGTTCGGGGGTACTCAAGGTGGCCACCCCGGCCCCGAAATACTCGAAGATTTTGCCGACACCGCCCTTGACGGTCTTGCGCCGCAAGACCTCCAGGATGATGTCCTTGGCAGTGACAAAGGGCTGCAACGTCCCCTGCAGGCGGACGCCGATGACCTGCGGCATATTGAGGTTGAAGGGCAGACCACCCATGGCCAGGGCGATGTCCAGGCCCCCGGCGCCAATGGCCAGCATCCCCGCCCCGCCCGAAGTCGGGGTGTGGGAGTCGGAACCGAGCAGGGTGCCCCCGGGCCGCGAAAAGCGCTCCAGGTGTACCTGATGGCAGATGCCGTTGCCCGGCCGCGAGAAGTAAATGCCGTAACGCGCCGCAAAGGTCTGCAGGAAACGGTGGTCGTCGGGGTTTTCAAAGCCGGTCTGCAGCATGTTGTGATCCACATAGGACACCGACAACTGCGTCCGCACCCGCGGCAGCCCCAGGGCCTCGAACTGCAGATAGGCCATGGTGCCGGTGGCATCCTGGGTGAGCGTCTGGTCGATGCGAATGGCAATGGGGCTGCCCGCCTCTAGCGTGCCGCTGACCAGATGCGCCGCGATGATCTTTTGGGTGACATTCATGCCCATGAAAAAGCCCTCATTGACGTAACCAAAGCTGCTCCTGAAAATCGTTATCATCGCAAAACAACCGCGCCGCGCCAAGCAGTTTCCCGCAACGTGCCGCCCAAACCCGCTGCGGGATCACACGGAAATCCTGCCCAAGCCCCCAGCGTTCATTATCGGCCCATTAGCAGCACCGCTACATGACAACGGCGCAAAAAACAAGCTATATTTTCGCAAATTATCCATAGGGTGTGGCGAAAAACCGGTTTTGCCGGCGCCGGCGTGAGCAGGGTTTCCCTGTCCAGGTCAGCAGCGGATGGTTTTTCCAAGCGCTCAATAAAATCCGGAAGGAGCGTCAGTGTCCAGCAGCATGTCCGTCAATCCCCTTTGGCTGTTCAAGGTATTTCCGTTTTTGCGCTGGTGGCCCATGATCAACGGCGCCGCCACCCGCGCCGATCTCCTGGCCGGCCTCACCGGGGCCATCATCGTGCTACCCCAGGGGGTGGCCTTCGCCACCATCGCCGGCTTACCGCCGGAGTATGGGCTCTACACGGCCATGGTGCCCGCCATCATCGCCGCCCTCTTCGGCTCCTCCTGGCATCTGGTGTCGGGACCGACCACGGCCATCTCCATCGTCGTTTTCAGCGCCCTGAGCCCCCTTGCCGAACCAGGATCCGCGCACTACATCGCCCTGGCACTCACCCTCACCCTGCTCACCGGGCTTTTCCAGTTCGCCATGGGCATCGCCCGCCTAGGTACGGTGGTCAATTTCATTTCCCATACCGTCGTCATCGGCTTTACCGCCGGGGCGGCCATCCTCATCGCCAGCAGTCAGATCAAAAACTTTTTCGGCCTGCTCCTGCCGCGCGGCGCCACCTTTGCCCAGACCATGGCGGCCTTCTTTCAGCAAATCAGCCACATCAATCCATGGGTCATGTCGGTGGGGCTGATGACCCTCATCACCGGCATCCTCGTTAAACGCTATGCCCCCAAGATCCCGTATATGATTGCCGCCATGCTCGTCGGCAGCTTCTACGCCCTGATCCTGAACCAGAGTCTCGGCGACGCCGTTACCGGCATTCGCCTCCTTGGCGCCCTCCCCAGCCATCTGCCCCCCCTGTCGCTGCCGGAATTCGATCCCCACGCCCTGAGCCAGATGGCCCCCAACGCCCTGGCCGTGGCCATGCTCGGCCTGACGGAGGCGGTCTCCATCGCGCGTGCCGTCGCCGTGCGCGCCGAACAACGCATTGACGGCAATCAAGAATTCATCGGTCAGGGGCTTTCCAATATGGTTGGCAGCTTCTTTTCGGCCTATGCCTCCAGCGGCTCCTTCAATCGCTCCGGCCTCAATTACGAAGCCGGTGCCCGCACGCCTCTGGCGGCGGTCTTCGCCTCCATCTTCCTCGGAATCATTCTGCTCCTGGTGGCACCGCTGGCCGCCTATCTCCCCACTGCCTCCATGGCCGCCATTCTTTTCCTGGTAGCCTATGGGCTCATCGACTTTCATCATATTTTCGCCATTATCAAGGCCAGCAAAAGGGAAACGGCCGTCCTCGCGGTGACCTTTTTCTCCACGCTTCTGGTCGAACTCGAGTTTGCCATTTACGTGGGCGTGCTGTTATCGCTCATCTTCTACCTGATGCGCACTTCCCGCCCCAACGTGATCTCGGCAGTTCCCAGTCCTCGGACACCATATCATCCCCTGGTCCATGCCCCTGATCTGCCCTACTGTCCGCAGGTACAGATAGTGCGCATTGATGGCTCGCTCTTCTTTGGCGCCGTCAATCATGTCGAGCAGCGCCTGCTCGAACTGGAACAGGAACACCCCCAGCAGAAAATCATTATCATCAATGCGCGCAGTATCAATTTCCTCGACATTGCCGGAGGAGAAGCGCTGGTTCAGGAAGCCAAGCGGCGGCGCCGGCAGGGAGGTGATCTGTATCTCTATCGGGTGAAACCGGCAGTCATGGAGATCCTCCAGCGCGGCGACTTCCTGGAGGAGATCGGCACCGACCATGTCTTTGAAACTCGCGACGAAGTCATTCGCCATGTCTTCTCATTGCTGGATCGGGACATCTGCACGCATTGTCAGCAGCGCATCTTTGACGAATGCAAGACTTTGCCGCCCCCCCTCGGAAGACCGTCATGAGAAAAAGCGCCATCCTCCTGCTCGGCCTGAGCCTGGTGCTCCCGACCATAGCCTGGGCCGAGTCGCCAACGGAAATCGCTGCCATCCGGAATGCCGCGCGACGGGGCAATCAAGGGGCCGAACTCCTGCTCGCCCTGATCTATTTCGAGGGCCGTGGCGTGCCGCAAAATCCCGCCAAGGCGCGCCAGTGGATGCAGCGGGCGGCCCAGGAAGGACAGCCCTATGCCCAGTTCATGCTCGGCGACTGGTACGCCGGCGGCCTGACCGGTCTCCCCAAGGACGCCCGGGAAGCGGCCCGGTGGTGGCAAAAAGCCGCCGCGCAGGGCCAACCCCAAGCGGCCTACCACCTCGGCCAAGCCTATCTGACGGGAGAAGGGGTGAAAACCGATCCTGAACGCGCCGAATACTGGTTGCGACGGGCGGCCGAGGCCGGCAATGCCCCGGCCCAGACCCTGCTGGGCAAGATGTATCACGAAGGATATGGCGTGCCCAGAGACCTGGAAAAGAGCCACGATTGGCTGGCCCGCGCGGCCGCGCAGGGAGAAGGGGAAGCCATCCGTTTCCTGGATTTCTTTGTCCGGATGGGCGAGGACGCCCTGCAGGGCTACCGCCAGAGCGGCCCGGAACTGGAGGCCCGCGCCCGCCAGGGCAACAGCGAAGCCCAGTACCAGTTGGCCTTACGTTACGAGTCAGGGGCCTGGGGCGTTCTCCAGGACAAGCAAAAGGCCCTCTACTGGTTCCATCAGGCCGCTGCCGGCGGCAACCATCTGGCCATGCGCGCCCTGGCGGATGTCTACGAAAACGGGCTTCTCGGCGAGCCCAAGGACCCCCGTCAGGCCGGCTACTGGCGCAATCGCGCCGAATACCGCGAGCCACCCCGGGACATTATTCAGGCCCCCGCAGCGCCAGGACGGTCCTCAACCCTCCCGTAGCCCGTCTCCCTTAGCCCCGACTTTCGGCCCACCGGCGGGCGCGTTCCAGACGGGACAACGTTTCTTCCCGCCCCAATAGCGCCAGGGTCAGGTCAATGGGCGGCGACACGGCCTTGCCGGCGACGGCCACCCGCAAGGGTTGGGCCACCTTGCCCATCTTCCCTTCATAGCGGGCCGCCAGATCCTGGATGACCGCATGGATGGCCGATGCCCCCCAGGGCTCCGCAGCCGCCAATGCCCCATGCAGTTCGGACAACAGCGCTCCCTGATGGCGCAGGTGCTTTTCGGCATCCTTGGCCTCCCATTGCTGCGGCGCCCGGTAAAAAAATACCGCGGCCTCGGCCATTTCCACCAGGGTCTTGGCCCGCTCCCGCAAGAGATCCGCCACCGCTGCCAGATGCGGACCCTGCGCGCAGGCCGGAGCATCGAGCCCTTGGGCCACGAGGTAAGGCGCCAGACGCTGGGCCAGATCCGCAGCCGGCAGGCGCTGCAGGTGCTGGGCGTTGAGCCACAGCAACTTTTCCGGATTAAAGGCGGAAGCGGCCTTGTTGACCTCCTCGATATGGAAGAGCGCAATCATCTCTTCCCGCGTAAAAACTTCCTGGTCGCCATGGGCCCAGCCCAGACGCACCAGGAAATTGAGCAGGGCCTCGGGCAAATAGCCCATTTCCCGGTACTGCAGCACACTCACCGCCCCATGGCGCTTGGAGAGCTTTTGCTTGTCCGGACCGAGGATCATCGGCACATGGGCGTAGATGGGCGGCGTTGCGCCCAGCGCCTGCAGGATCTGGATCTGCCGCGGCGTGTTATTGAGGTGATCGTCGCCACGAATCACGTGGGTGATCTGCATATCCCAGTCGTCCACCACCACGCAAAAATTATAGGTGGGCGTGCCATCGGAGCGGGCGATGATCAGATCATCCAGCTCACTGTTCCGAAAGCGCACGGTCCCATGGATAATATCCTCCACCACCGTCTCACCGGTATCGGGGCTACGGAAACGGATCACCGGCGCCACATCGGCACGCGGCTCCCGGCGGGTGCGGCAGCGTCCATCGTAGCGCGGCTTTTCACCATTGGCCCGCTGCAGTTCGCGCATGGCCTCCACCTCTTCCCTGCTGCAATAGCAATGATAGGCCGACCCCGCCGCCACCATCTCGGCCAATACGGCCCGATAACGCTCCATGCGCTGCATCTGGTAGAAGGGGCCTTCGTCCCAGTCGAGGCCCAGCCACGCCATCCCCTCCAGAATGGCCGCCGTGGCTTCGTGCGTGGAACGCTCCACATCCGTATCCTCGATCCGCAGCACGAAGCGACCTTGATGCTGGCGCGCGTGCAACCAGGAATAGAGGGCCGTACGCACCCCACCGATGTGGAGATAACCGGTGGGACTGGGGGCGAAGCGCGTGCGTACCGACATGCAATGGTCCTTGAAATAGGTCGAAAAGGGCATGATAGCAATCTCCGCGACCGGGGGGTATGGCCAGCGCCTTAAAAACGGCGGTTGGCGCAGTGTTTTGCCGCGACTTCGGCCCAAGCCGTCGTTGTCTTGGCGAAAGACTGCATCCGGCAGGCGAACTGTTTGAGCCCAAAGGGCGAGTTTTCGCCTGCCAGCGGGATGAGCCCTAGAACAACAGGCGCGGGCCGCCGGAGCAAAAAAACACCTGCGCCAACCGCCGGATCTAGGATCATGGTTTGACGGGATGGGCAAAACTTTCCTACTATCGCCCATCGGGTATTTTACATCAGGACACAAGCGCCTGTTTACAATGAGATAGTTGTATTACAACAACAGATGGGCAAGCATCCGGGTCACTAGGCCGAGCTCGCAGAAACAAGGAGGCCTCATGAAAAAACAGTTCATCGCCCTGGCAACCCTCGCTGCCCTGGGCGGCAATCCTATGGCCTGGGCGGATACCAGCAACCATGCCATAGGCCTGCAGGACAGCAGCAGCCTTTCCGCCACGCTCCAACAGTACCTCGACAACGGGGCGTTCGGCACGGATCCGGCGGTGGCGGCCGCTCAACCCGGCAAGGTATGGCAGCGCATCGACAACGGCCTGCGCCTCAGCGACGTCTCCCGCGTCGAGGTCGACAAATGGCGCACCTGGTTTCTGCAACATCAGGGAAAATTGGAACAAATCCTCGGCAACGCCCGCCCCTTCCTCTACTATGTGGTCAATGCCGTGTCGGATCGCGGCCTGCCCATGGAACTGGCCCTCCTCCCGGCCATCGAAAGCGGCTATAATCCGAAGGCCTACTCCCCCGCCAGCGCCGCCGGCCTGTGGCAATTCGTTCCCGGCACCGCCCGCAGTTTTGGCCTGCAAAACACCCGCTGGGGCGATCCGCGCCTGAGTCTCACCGCCTCCACCGGCGCCGCCCTGGATTATCTCTCCTACCTTTATAACTATTTTGGTGGCAACTGGCTCCTGGCCATCGCCGCCTACAATGCCGGCCAGGGCACCGTTTCCACTGCCATTGCGCAAAATCTCGCCGCCGGCAAGCCCACCGACTTCTGGGATCTCAACCTTCCCCAGGAAACCGAGAACTACGTCGCCGAACTGCTCGCCCTCGCACAGGTATTGCGCAACGCCAACGCCTATCACGTTGCCCTTCCCGACATTCCCGACCAACCGCATATCGCTGTCATCACCACGCCCAAATCCGTGGATCTCAACGTCGCCGCCCGGCTCATGGACATGCCGGTGGCCGAACTCCAGCACCTCAACGCCGGCCTGCGCTATGGGGTGGCCCCCGCCGATTATCAGCTCGTAGTGCCCACGGAAAAGGCTGACACCCTGCAATCCGCCCTGCTGACCTTGCCATCTTCTCCCGCCGCCGATACCCCCGCCATCACGGGCGCCACCCCCGCTATGCCGCAACTGGCCCTGCGCAGTGTCGCCCTCCGTCGGGGCGAAAGCCTCTGGCAGATCGCCCGGCGTACCGGCGTGACGGTGGCCGACCTCAAGCGCTGGAACCATATTCGCTCGGTACGTGATCTGCGCGCCGGGGAGACGCTCAAGATCTACACCCATGGCGCCACGATTCCGGCCGTGTATGCCCGCAGCACCCGCAGCAACGACACCCTCACCGTTCGTCCCGGCGAAACCCTCTCCCGGGTCGCCCAGCGGGCGGGCGTCAGCGTAGCCGAACTCAAGCGCTGGAATCACATTCGCTCGGCGCGCGATTTACAAGTGGGACAATCGCTCACCATCCATGGCGGGGGAAGGGCCGTACCGGTATATACGGCCGCCCGCGACGCCCAGAGACTTCAGGTGCGCCCGGGCGAAAGTCTCTGGCAGATCGCCCAGCGCGCCGGCGTAGGCGTGAGCGCCCTCGCCCGCGCCAACCATCTCAGCGAAAAGAGCCTGCTGCATCCCGGCCAGACCCTGCGCATCCCGCGGAGCACCGCCGTAGCCGCCATTTCCGCTCGCGAGGAACGCGCCGCCGCGGGAGGACGACCAACCACTTATGTAGTACGCCCCGGCGACACCCTATGGCAGATTGCGCACCGCTATCACGTCACCCCCAAATCCGTGATCCAATGGAACCGTCTGGCCTCGGCGGCGGATCTCCAGCCCGGCGCACGGCTCACCATCTATGGCCCCCACTGAACGTGGATGCCATGATTCTGTCATGAAGAGGTAACCCATGGGATTCCTGCAAAATAAAAAAGCCCTGGTCGTCGGCGTTGCCAATGATCGCTCCATTTGTTGGGGCATCGCCCAGGCCATGCACCGCCAGGGGGCGGAGGTATGGCTCACTTATCAGGGCGAGCGCACGCGCGGTCGCGTCGAAGACCTCGCCGCCGAGGTCGACGGACCCCGGCCCCTGGAACTGGATCTGCAAAATGACGAACAGTTGAGCGAGGTCATGGCGGAGATTGGCCAGACCTGGGGCGGAGTGGATATCGGCATCCACGGGGCGGCCTTTGCCCCCAAGAACGAACTCGCCGGCTCCTACCTGGATGCCACCACCCGCGAAGGCTTTCGCATCGCCCATGAAGTGTCCAGTTACAGCTTCACCGCCCTGGCCAAGGCCCTGCACCCCCTCCTGCACAAGCGCCATGGCGCCTTGTTGGCCCTGACCTATCTGGGCGCCGAGCGCGCCATGAGCAACTACAACGTCATGGGCTTGGCCAAGGCCAGCCTGGAGGCCAGCGTGCGCTACCTCGCCTACGCCATGGGTCCCGAAGGCATCCGGGTCAATGCCATTTCCGCAGGGCCCATCCGCACCCTTGCCGCCAGCGGGATTGGCGATTTTCGCAAGATTCTTGACCACTATGAGGCGCACTCCCCTCTGCGACGCAACGTCACCCAGGAAGAGGTGGGCAATACCGCGGCTTTCCTCTGTTCGGATCTGGCATCGGGCATTACCGGCGAGATCGTCTATGTCGATGCCGGCTTTCGTAACGTCGGCTTCTGAAACAACGGAGTGCGGCGACAGGACCGCACTCCGGATTCAACCTGGATCCGGCGGTTGGCAAATCACCTCCACCAACCGCCGTTGCTGCAGAATCAAAGCATCAGGCGCTCGCCCGCTTCACCTCCGCCAGCATCTCCTCGAAACTATCGGCAAATAGCTGCAGGCCCTCGCGTTGCAAGGTTTCGGCGATCTCTCCATCCATACGGATACCCATGGCC
>JAJYQY010000118.1 GCA_021794385.1 Pseudomonadota bacterium
TCAGTCGCGGCTGGGGATCAAGATCGCCCATATCTCCAATGCCAAGATCGTGCCCCAGGACCCCGGCGAGAACGAGGTGCTGGTGACCTATGCCATTCCTTTGTCCTTTGGCGACCATTCCTAAGGGGCGTTGGCCGGTCGGTCGCGGCCATGGGCAGCTCCTACATTGCCGGGTGCAGCCCCAGACGGGCAAAAAGTTGTGCGTCGTGGTCGGTGGCGGCGTTGGCGGTGGTGAGCAGTCGGTCGCCGAGGAAGATGCTGTTGGCGCCCGCGAGGAAGGCCAGGGCCTGCAACTCATCGCTCATGGCCTCGCGGCCGGCGGACAGCCGCACATAACTGCGCGGCATGAGGATGCGCGCGGTGGCGATGCTGCGCACAAACTCGATGCCATCAATGGCTTGGGCATCCTCCAGGGGGGTGCCGGGGATGGGAACGAGGGCGTTGATGGGGACGCTCTCGGGGTGTTCGGCGAGGTTGGCCAGGACCTGCAGCATGCGCGCCCGGTCGCGGCGCGATTCGCCCATGCCGAGGATGCCGCCGCTGCAGATCTTGAGGCCGGCGGCCCGCACTTGCTCCAGGGTGTCGAGGCGGTCCTGGAAGCTGCGGGTGTGGATGACCTCGGCATAGTGTTCGGGGGAGGTATCGACGTTGTGATTGTAGTAGTCGAGGCCGGCGGCGCTGAGGCGCTGCGCCTGATGCCCTTTGAGCATGCCCAGGGTCACGCAGGTTTCCAGACCCAGGGCCTTCACGCCGGCCACCATGGCCGCCACTTTGTCGATATCCTTGTCATGGGGGCTGCGCCAGGCGGCGCCCATGCAGAAGCGCTGGGCGCCCTGGGCCTTGGCCGCGCGGGCGGCCGCCAATACCTGCTCCAGGCCCAGGAGGGGTTCCATCGGCAGGGTGGCATGGTGGTGTACGCTCTGCGAGCAATAACCGCAATCTTCGGGGCAGCCGCCGGTCTTGATGGAAAGCAGGGTGGAGCACTGCACGGCATTGGCGTCGAAGTGGGCGCGGTGGATCTGCTGGGCCTGAAAGAGCAGGTCGTTGAAGGGCAGGGCAGAGAGGGTGAGGACCTCTTCCAGGGTCCAGTCGTGGCGTAGGGTGGTCATGGGTTTTCCGTGGCTGGTGAAGAATCTTGGGTCCATTCTTGCAAGAGGGCGCGGGCGGCGCTGCCCGGCGCATGGATGGCGATGACCTTGTCGCGGGCCGTTTCGCCCCGCAGCAGCGCCACCTGTCGGCGGCTGAGGCCAAGACTGGCGCAGAGAAAGGCGCAGAGGGCGGCATTGGCGGCGCCCTCGACGGGCCGTGCCCGCAAACGGATCTTCACGGCATCGCCGTGGCGTCCTGCGACGGCGCTGGATTTTGCACCGGGCTGGACATGGATGCGTAGGAGGAGATCCTCACCGCGGGTTTCCAGACAGCTCATATTCATCTCCCCAGGGTCATGATCGCCTGGGCGAGGAGCCCCTTGAGCAGTTCGATGGCGAGCAGGGCTACCAGAGGGCTGAGGTCCAGGCCGCCCAGGGGCGGGATGATGCGCTGCAGCGGATAGAGGATGGGGCCTGTGATCTGGTCGAGGATGCGCACGATGGGATTGCTCGGGTCGGGGTTGACCCAGGACAGGAGGGCGCGGATCAGGATGGCCCAGAAGAGCAGGGTCAGGAGAAAGCTGGTCAGTAGGGCGGCCTGGATACTCAATGATGCCATGATCAATCCTTGTTGGGGGCCAGGGTGCGGCTGCGCTGGGCGGCCGCCGCCAGGGCGCGCTGGGCGAGGCTGCGCAAGCCCTCTTCCCAGACGGCGAGGGCGGCGGCAGTGGTGCCGCCGGGGCTGGTGACCTGATGGCGCAGGCTGGTGGGGCTCTGCCCGGTTTCGGCGGCCATGCGTGCGGTTCCCAGCACGGTCTGCAGGGCCAGGGCGCGGGCGCTGGGGCGATCCAGTCCCTGGGCCACGGCGGCGTCTTCCAGGGCCTCCATGAACAGGAGCACATAGGCGGGGCCGCTACCCGAGAGTGCGGTGACGATGTCCATGAGGTTTTCGTCTTCGAGCCAGTGGATGCTGCCGACGGCGCCGAGGATGGCGGCGGCGCCCTGCCGCTGCTCCTCGTTGACCTCGGGGCTGGCAAAAAGCGCCGTGGCGCCGGCCCCGATCTGCGCGGGCGTATTGGGCATGGCCCGCACCACGGGCAGGGCCTCGCCCAGGGCGCGCTGCAGGCTGGCGACCGGGATGCCGGCGGCCACGGAGATGAGCAGCGGCCGCGCGTGGCGAAAGGGGCCTTGCCATGCCGCCAGCACCGCAGCGATGTTTTTGGGTTTGACCGCCAGGATGACCGTACTGCCGGGCGTGATGGCGTGCGCCTGGGCGGGCGTGGCATGCACGCCAAACGCCGCCGCCAATGCCTCGCGGCGCTCGGCATGGGGGGCGCAGACGGTGATGCTGGCAGGCGGCCAGCCCTGCCGGACCAGTCCGGCGACGAGGGCGCGGGCCATGTTGCCGGCACCGAGAAAAAGGATCTCCTGCATCTTTACCATGGCTCCCTTACTTGCGCGCGCCAAAAAGGGCGGTCCCGATGCGAATTTCGGTGGCGCCGGCGGCAATGGCCAGAGGATAGTCCCCTGAGGTGCCCATGGAAAGGGTATCAATGGCGGCGGTGGGCAGTTGCTCCCGGAGCTGCCCGTAAAGCCGGGCCATGGCCGCAAAGTCGGTTGACGCCAACTGCGGATCGGGATTGGCCAGGGCCATGAGACCGCGCAGGCGCAGCCGCGGCAGGGCGGTCATGGCCCGCGCCAGGGGCAAGACCTCCGCCGGCGCCACGCCCCCTTTGCTGGGCTCCCCGCTGATGGCTACCTCGATGAGGCAGTTGAGGGGCGGCAGATCGCCACGGGCGGCATGCAGACGCTCGGCAATGAGGAGGCGATCGACACTCTCCACCCACTGGAAGTGCTCGGCAATGGCTTGGGTCTTGTTCCGCTGGATACGGCCGATGAAATGCCACTGGATGGCGAGATCGGTCAGTTCCGCCTGTTTGGCCAGGGCCTCCTGGAGGTAGTTTTCGCCGAAATGGCGCAGACCCAGCGCATAGGCGGCGCGCAGGGTGCCCGCCGGCACGGTTTTGCTCACCGCCAGGAGGCGTGGCCCGGCTCCGGGCGCGGCGGCGCATTGCTTTTGCAGGGTGGCGAGGCGTTGGGATAAATCCATGTGCGGCGTAGGAACCCGTGGGCGGAATGGCAAAGCTGGACTATAGTAACGCTCATGGCCGCTGGCCCCAAATTGCCGAGGACTTGCGATGGATATCACCGAGCTATTGACCTTTGCCGTAAAAAATAACGCCTCCGATACCCACGTGTCCGCGGGATTGCCGCCCTTGCTGCGCATCAATGGCGACATCAAGCGCCTGAACGTGGACTCCCTGGATGCCAAGATGGTGCATGCCCTCATTTATGACATCATGAATGATGCCCAGCGTAAATGGTATGAGGAAAATCTGGAGATCGACTTTTCCATCGACCTCGGCGGCGTGGCGCGTTTTCGTGTCAATGCGTTCAACCAGGATCGGGGTCCGGCGGCGGCTTTCCGCACCATTCCCGCCAAGGTCCTGACCCTGGAGGACCTCAATGCCCCCAGGGTCTTCAAGGAGATCATCGATGTTCCCCGTGGCCTGGTGCTGGTGACCGGGCCCACGGGCTCGGGTAAATCCACCACCCTGGCGGCCATGGTGGATGACATCAATGTCAACCGGGCGGATCATATCATCACCATCGAAGATCCCATCGAATTCCTCCATACCCCCAAGAAATGCCTCATCAACCAGCGCGAGGTGGGACCCCATACCCATTCCTTCGCCAACGCCCTGCGTTCGGCCCTGCGCGAGGACCCTGACGTGATTCTGGTGGGCGAATTGCGCGACCTGGAGACCATGCGCTTGGCCCTGACGGCGGCGGAAACGGGTCATGTGGTCTTTGCCACGCTGCATACCAGTTCCGCACCCAAGACTGTCGACCGTATTGTCGATTCCTTTCCGGGGGGGGAGAAGGATATGGTGCGCGCCATGCTCTCCGAGTCCCTGCGCGCCGTGATCTCCCAGACCCTGCTGAAGACCGCCGATGGCAAGGGACGGGTAGCGGCCCACGAGATCATGATCGCCAACCCGGCCATCCGTAATCTCATCCGTGAAAACAAGGTGGCGCAGATGTATTCAGTGATCCAGACCGGCCAGAACCAAGGCATGCAGACCCTCGATCAATGCCTGCTGGACCTGGTGCGCGCCCATCGCATCACCCGCGATGAGGCCCTGCGCCGTGCCCAGAACAAAGACAGTCTGCTCAACGTGGCCTGAGGATAATCTATGTCGATATTGAATGATCTTCTCGCCTTGATGGTGGAGAAAAACGCGTCGGATCTGTACCTCACCGTAGGGGCGCCGCCGACGCTCAAGATTGACGGCAAGGCCGTGGCGGTGGGCACGGAGAAGGTGAAACCGGGACAGACCGTGGTACTGGCCAAGGAGATCCTGGGCAGCGAACGCCTGCACGACTTTGAGCAGGAAAAAGAGGTCAATCTCGCCCTCTCCATCCCCAACATCGGCCGCTTTCGGGTGAATGGCTTTTTTCAGCGCAATGAGCTGGGTTTCGTCTTCCGTGCCATCAAGACCCAGATTCCCACCCTGGAACAGCTCAACCTCCCGCCCATTCTCAAGGATCTGTCCATGACGCCGCGGGGGCTGGTCCTCTTTGTGGGGGCCACGGGTTCGGGCAAGAGCACTTCCCTGGCCTCCATGATCCAGTATCGCAACCAGAATTCGGCGGGCCACATTCTCACCATCGAGGACCCCATCGAGTTTCTCCATAAAAACATCAAATCGATCGTCAATCAGCGCGAGGTGGGGATCGACACCGTCAATTACGAGCACGCCCTGGAAAACGCCCTGCGCCAGGCACCCGATGTGATCCTGATTGGCGAGGTGCGGAGCCGCGAAACCATGGATCACGCCATTGCCTATGCCGAAACCGGCCATCTCTGTCTCACCACCCTGCACGCCAACAATGCCAACCAGGCCTTGGAGCGCATCATCAACTTCTTTCCCGAGGACCGTAAGCGCCAGTTGCTCATGGATTTGTCCCTCAACCTCAAGGCGGTGGTGTCCCAGCGTCTGGTACCCTTGAAGGGGGGGAAGGGGCGGATCGCGGCAGTGGAAGTCCTGCTCAACACACCCATGGTGGCGGACCTGATCTACAAGGGGGAGGTAGCCCTGATCAAGGAAACCATGGCCAAGTCCAACGAGGCGGGGATGGTGACCTTTGACCAGTCCTTGATGCGCCTCTACATGGACGGCCTGATCGATTATCAGGACGCCATGCGCGCTGCCGATTCGCAAAACGATCTGCGGTTGGCCATCAAGATGGAGTCCATGCGCCGTGGCCTTGACGATCCCGCCCTCAAGGTCGAGGGCGAGGGGCAGTGGCGCATCCAGCCTTGACGGTGTTGGACGGCTGGACGCTGCCGGTGGCCGCTGCCGCCTTGGCCTGGGCCTTCCTGCTGCTGGGCCGGGGTGCTTTCTGGCGGGCGGATCAGCGCTTGCCGGCGGCCCCGGCGCCGGCGCAGTGGCCGGCGGTGACGGCGGTGGTGCCGGCGCGCAATGAGGCGGAGGGGGTTGGCGCCTGTGTGCGCGCGCTCCTGGCGCAGGATTACCCCGGAGCGCTGGCGGTCATTGTGGTGGATGATCAAAGCAGCGACGGGACGGCGGATCTGGCCAGGGCGGCGGCACGGGAAACGGGGGCCGAGGAGCGTTTGCGCGTACTGTCGGGTGCGCCGCTGGCACACGGCTGGAGTGGCAAGCTCTGGGCCCTGCAACAGGGGGTAAAGGCGGCCGGGGAGGTGCCGTTTTTGTGGTTCACGGACGCGGATATCGTCCACGGGCCCCTGGTATTGCGGCAACTGGTGGCCTACGCCGAGTCCCGGCAACTGGCCCTGACCTCGCTGATGGTGATGCTCTCGTGCCGGGGATGGTGGGAGAAGCTGCTCATCCCGCCCTTCATTTTTTTCTTTCAGAAGCTCTATCCCTTCCGCTGGGTGAATGATCCCCGGCGGTCAACGGCGGGGGCGGCCGGGGGCTGTATGCTGGTGCGCCGTAGCGTCCTGGAAAAGGTCGGGGGGCTGGCGGCCATGGGCGCTGCGCTCATTGACGACTGTACCCTGGCGGCCTTGTTCAAGCCTTTGGGCCCCATCTGGCTGGGATTGGGCACGCACAGTCAAAGCCTGCGCCACTATCGGCATCTGGCCGAGATCTGGCAGATGGTGGCGCGTTCGGCCTATGTGCAGTTGCGGCATAGCCCCTGGCGCCTGGCCGCGGCGGTGCTGGGGATGCTCTTTTTGTATGCGTTGCCAACGCTTGGGGTGATCCTGGGGCTTTGCGCGGCCGACACCCTGCTCCTGGGCCTGGGGGCACTGGGGTCGTTGCTGATGATGCTGTCCTTCTGGCCGACCCTGCGCCTCTATGGCCGTGGGGCGGGATGGCTGCCGACTTTGCCCCTGGCGGCGTTGCTGTATACGGCCATGACGGTGGATTCGGCCTGGCGCTATTATCAGGGGCAGGGCGGCGCCTGGAAGGGGCGCACCTATGGGCCGGACTGAGGGAGGACAGCGATGAAGGACGGAGGAGTGACCCTGCTGGGTACGGGGCTGATGGGCACGGCCATGGCCGGACGTTTGCTGGCGGAAGGCTGGCCCCTGGTGGTCTGGAATCGCCATGCCGAAAAGACGCAGCCGTTGCAGGAGCAGGGCGCCCGTTTCCTTCCCTTGGCGGCAGCCGTGGCGGCGACGCCGGTGCTGCTCTGCACGCTCAGTGACGCGGCGGCGCTCACGGCCTGCCTGGATGCACTGCCGGCGGGGGCATTGCAGGACAAGGATCTGCTGCAGATGTCCACCATTGCCCCCGAGCAGAGCCGCCGGTTGGAGCAGCGGGTGCTGGCGGCGGGCGGGCGCTATCTGGAGGCGCCGGTGCTGGGCAGTACGCCGGAAGCGGGGAGCGGCCGTTTGCTGATTCTCACGGCTGGTCCGGAGGCGCTGGGGGAGCGCCTGCTACCGCTGCTCTCCCGTCTGGGTCAGGTGCGCCATATCGGCGTGGTGGGTCAGGCGGCGGCGCTAAAGCTGGCCTTGAATCAGCTCATCACCGGGCTCACGGCGAGTTTTTCCCTGAGTCTGGGGCTGGTGCGTGAACAGGGCATCCGGGTGGAGGATTTCATGGAGATCCTGCGCGCCTCGGCCCTCTATGCGCCCACCTTTGACAAAAAGTTGTCCCGCTATCTGGCCGATGATTACGCCCATCCCAACTTTCCCGAACGTCATCTCCTCAAGGATATGCGCCTTTTTGCCGAGACCACAGCCGGGCTGCCCCTGGATAGCCGCCTGCCCGCTTTGTGGGTGACCTTGCTGGAGGAACTCCTGGCCGAGGCGGGGGATGCCGACTATGCCGTGCTCTACCGCGCCCTGCATCGCCGGCCCGGCAGCGGAAGGGAAGAAGAGACGCCGCCGGCATCATGATCCCAGACTCGGCAGTTGGCACAGGTGTTTTTTGCTCCGGCGGTTCGCGCCTGCCGTTCTACGGCTTGGGCCGAAGTCGTGGCAAAACACCCGCGCCATCTGCCGTCAACGTGAAACAACGATCCTGTCTCAACCCCATCCATCTGGGTGCGCCTCCGCGTAGGAGCAGGCCATGCCCACGACCCCAGGCGCTGGCGCTCCAGAGCAGGTCGCGGCCATGGGCCGCTCCTACCGTAGCAGAGGCATGTTTCCTGTCTGTCAGGATGATGCACCACCCATGTTGATCTGGCACAGTAGCAATCGCTTGGAGCGTCTGGCCGAGATCCTCGCCGCAGAAATGGCGGCCGATCCGCTGCCGCCGCTGCAGCAGGAGCAGGTGCTGGTGGGGAGTGTGGGGATCGGCCGCTGGCTTTCCCTGCGTCTGGCCGATCATCTGGGGATTTGCGCGCAGGTGGACTTTCCCTTGCCCGGACGTTTTATCTGGGCTTTGTGGAGCGTTTTGCTGGGGGGGTTGCCGGAGCAGTCGCCCTTTGCGGTGCCGGTGCTGCGCTGGCGTATCTACGATCTGCTGACTACGGTGCCGCCGCCGGTCTTTGCCGCCTATGCCGCCGACCCCCTGCGCCGCCTGCAATTGGCCGAGCAGTTGGCGGAACTCTACGACCGTTATCTCCTCTACCGGCTGGACTGGCTGGAGAACTGGGAAGCCGGCGGGGG
>JAJYQY010000013.1 GCA_021794385.1 Pseudomonadota bacterium
TGATAAAAAGCACCAGTTCCTGACGGGCAACGATGGCCACAATGGCCAGGGCCGCCCCCAGGGCCAGGGCGCCGGTGTCCCCCATGAAGACCTCGGCGGGATAGGTGTTGAACCAGAGAAAGCCCAGTCCCGCCCCCACCAGGGCGCCGCAGAAAATCAGCATCTGCCCGGCCCCCGGCACCCAGGGCACATCCAGATAGTGGGCAAAGACGGCATTGCCCGAGACATAGGCAAAGATCCCCAGGGCCCCGCCCACCATCACCGTGGGGACAATGGCCAGGCCGTCGAGACCATCGGTCAGATTCACCGCATTGGAGCTGCCGACAATGACAAAATAGCTGAAGACGATGAAACCCAGGCCCATGGGGATATCCACACGGGGAATGAAGGGGAGGATCAGGTTCGTTTCCACCGGGCTTTGCGCGGTGAGATACAGGGTCGTCGCCGCCCCTAGGGCCACCAGTGACTGCAGGCCATATTTGCTCCCTGCCGAGAGGCCTTTGCTGTTTTTGCGGCGAAGCTTGCGCCAGTCGTCCACGAAACCGATGCCCCCAAAGGCCAGGGTGGTGATCACCGCCACCCATACGAAGCGATTGTTCAGATCCGCCCAGAGCAGGGTCGTCAGGATCACCACCAGCAGGATCATGGCCCCCCCCATGGTCGGCGTACCCTGTTTGCTGAGATGGGTCTCCGGTCCGTCATCGCGCACCTGCTGGCCGATCTTGTACCGGCGCAGGCGGGAAATGAAATAAGGCCCGATGACAAAGGAGAGAATCAGGGCCGTAAGGATGGCCAGCACGCCGCGCAGGGTCAGGTACTGGAAGACGTAAAAGCCGTGGTAGATCTCTCCGAGCCACATGAAGAGGGCGTAAAGCATCAGGCCACCTCCATGCTCAAGGCTGCCACCACGCGCTCCATGTGCGCCGCCCGGGAGCCCTTGACGAGCACCACGCAATCCGGCTCCAATAGCAGGGCAACGGCATCCAGCAGGGTCTCAAGCTGGTCGAAGGCGGCGCCACCCGGTCCAAAGGCCGCAGCGGCTTCCGCCGCCAGAGGGCCCAGGGCAAGCAGGGCATCGATGCCCAGGGCCCGCGCCCGCTGCCCCGCCTGCCGATGATAGGCCAGGGCCGCCGGTCCCAATTCGCCCATGTCGCCGAGAATCAGGATGCGACGGCCGGCCTGGGCGGCCAGGACCTGCATGGCTGCTTCCAGGGAGGCGGGGTTGGCATTGTAGGTGTCGTCCAGGAGACGATAGCCGCCCTTGCCGTTACGCCACTGCAAACGACCGGGAATGGGCCGCAAAGTCGCCACGCCGCGCTGGATGGTGGCAATGGGGATACCGAGGGCCAGGGCCGCAGTAGCCGCCGCCAGGGCATTGGCGCCGTTATGGCGACCCATCAGGGGAAGCGCGAGGCCAAACTCGCCCTGGGGCGCCCGCACCTCCAGATGACCGCCTTCCCCCATCGCTTCCCAGCGGCCGCGCACCCGCGCTGGCCGATCCTCCAGCGTAAAGCGCCAGACCTCCCCGGGGACCTTTTCCGCCCAGTCCTCCACAAAGGGATCATCCGCGTTGAGCACCGCCGTCCCCTGCTGATCCAGACCCTCCAGGATCTCGCCTTTCGCCGCCGCCACGGCGGCCACGGTCCCCAGGCCCTCCAGATGGGCGGCGGCGGCATTGGTGATCAATGCCAGTCGGGGCTGGGCCAGGCGCGTCAACAGCGCCAGCTCGCCGGCGTGATTCATCCCCATTTCCAGAACCGCATAACGATGCTCCGCCCCCAGGCGCGCCAGAGTCAGCGGCACGCCGATGTGATTGTTTTGATTGCCGCGGCTCGCCAGGACCGGCCCCTCCTGGGCGAGAATGGCGGCGAGGATCTCCTTGACCGTGGTCTTGCCGCAGGAGCCGGTGACGGCCACCACCGGCAGGGTGAACTGGCGGCGCCAGTGGGCGGCTAGGGCTTGCAGGGCGACCAGGGTATCGGCCACGAGCACCCCGGGGACCGCCAGCGGGCGTGCCACCAGGGCCGCAGCGGCCCCCTGGGCCAGGGCCGCAGCCACATAATCGTGACCGTCGAAACGTTGCCCCGACAGCGCCACGAAGAGTTCCCCCGCTAGCGGCTGGCGGCTGTCGGTGGCGAGTCCCACGATCTCCAGCCCGGCGTCGCTGCCGGGCAGGAGACTGCCACCGGTTATGGCGACGATCTGGCGCAGGGAAAGGCGGATCATGGCTTCAGCACCTCGCGGGCAATGCCGATATCGGCAAAGGGCCGGCGCTGGCCGCTCCGCTCCTGGTAGCTCTCATGGCCCTTGCCGGCAATGAGCACCCAGTCGCCCTGACCCGCCGCCAGGATCCCGCGGCGAATGGCCTCGGCGCGATCGTGGATGACCTCCGCACCCTCGGGCCTCTGCATGCCGCCAAGGATATCGGTCACGATCCGCGCCGGATCTTCGCTGCGCGGATTATCGTCCGTCAGCACCACCCGGTCGGCGAGCATTTCCGCAATGCGCCCCATCTCCGGCCGCTTGCCCACATCCCGGTCACCACCGCAACCGAAGATCACCGTGATCCGCCCCTTGGCCACCCGCCGCAGGTCGGTCAGCACCCGCGCCAGGGCGTCGGGGCTATGGGCGTAGTCCACCATCACCTGGGGCTGGCCCGGGCCGCCGGCGAGACGCTGATAACGGCCTTCGGGCAGGGACACAGCGGCCACTGCCGCAGCCTCCACCGGCCAGCCCAAGCCCTCCACCACGGCCAGTGCTGCCAGCAGATTCATGACATTGGCGCTGCCCAGCAGGGGACT
Source organism: Pseudomonadota bacterium (assembly GCA_021794385.1). Lineage (GTDB taxonomy): Bacteria > Pseudomonadota > Gammaproteobacteria > Acidithiobacillales > Acidithiobacillaceae > Acidithiobacillus_B. The sequence continues at coordinate 2,802 of JAJYQY010000013.1, forward strand.
GCGCAGCGTGCGTTCGCCGGCAGGAGTGTGCATCTTGAGCAAAGTGCCGCTTGTCCCGGGATGAAATTCCGTGCAGCGGTAATCGCCCGCGCCCAGACCAAAACGCAGCACCCGCACCGTTGCCGGGAGCATCCGCGCCAGGCGCTCCGCCATGGGATCTTCGCCATTGAGCACCGCCAGGCCCAGGCCTTCCTGGCGGAAGAGGACGGCCTTGGCGGCAAAATAACGCTCCATATCCCCATGGAAATCCAGATGATCGCGGCTCAGGTTGGTGAATACGGCCCCGGCAAAAGGCACGCCCGCCACCCGTCCCAAGTCGAGGGCGTGAGACGAGACCTCCACGGCGACCACCCGGGCCCCCGCCGCGCGCATTTCGGCCAGGGCCCGCCACAGGGTAACGGCCTCCGGCGTGGTATTGGCCAAGGGCGTCAAGGCGTCCGGGCAGCCATAGCCCAAGGTACCCAGGACCATGCCCGGCGGCGGCGCCAGTTGGGCGATGAGGCGGGTAACGCTGCTCTTGCCATTGGTGCCCGTCACCCCCACCAGCAGCGGTGCCGCCCCTTCATCCCAGCGATACCAGCGGCGCAGGGCCAAGCCCAGCAGCTCCCGTGCCAGCGGCTGGGACCACAGCGGCCGGCCCGCCATCTCCGTGACGCCCTCGGGCCCTTCCACCAGGGCTGCCACCGCGCCGGCATCCCAGGCCGCCTGGACAAAGGCATGGCCATCCCCATGGCGGGTCTGCAGGCCGACATAGAGCATCCCCGGATGGAGGCGCCGGGTATCGCTTTCGATGCCCGTCACTTCCAGGGGGGCCAACGCCTCCGGACAATCCGGCAACAGCGTATGCAGGGCGGCCCGCTCAGTGGGCAGCATCACCGGCTCCTTCCGCCCAGAGGCGCGCCTGAGTCGTCGTCATGCGCTTGGCCATCTGCGCGTTCCATTGGGTTGCCGGCATATCCGGCGCTACATTCATCACCCGCAGGGCCGCACTCATGGTCACCCGGAAGACCGGCGCCGCCACCACGCCGCCGAAACGCCAGCCTTGAGTGGGATCCCGCACCACTACCGCCATGACGAGTTGGGGATGGTTGGCCGGGGCAAAGCCCACAAAGGTCGTGTTGACCCGATTTTTGTAAAAACCGCCCTTGCCGTCAGCCATGGTCGAGGTACCAGTTTTGCCCGCTACCGTATAACCGGGGATGGCGGCGAGGAAACCGGTGCCGCCGCGGCGGATCACCCCCGCCAGCCAACCCTGCAGATCCCGGGCCACCGGCACGGGCATGACCCGGCTGCCCTGCACCGGGGTCCCCTCATTCACCCGCTGCAAGCTGGGCTGCACATAGACCCCATCATTGGCGATGGCGCCGTAGGCGGCGGCCAATTGCAAGGGCGTAACGGAGATGCCATAGCCATAGGCCATGGCCGCCCGCCGCGCGATACCCCAGCCCTGCCAGGCCGGCACCGTCCCCGAGGACTCCCCGGGCAAGCCGACACCGCTGACCTGACCAAAGCCCACCGCGCGCAGCATATGATAAAGATCCGCCGGCGGGGTGCGCAGGGAGATCTGCGCCGCGCCGATGTTACTGGAATACTTGAGGACCTGGGCCAGGTCCAGCACCCCGTGGCGCACATCGTCCTGAATGCAGTAACTGGCTACCCGAAAACAATTGGTATTGACGTCGAAAGTGGAACTGGGCTGAATGCTGCCGTCATCAAGGGCCGCCGCAATGGTAAAGGGCTTCATCACCGAACCCGGTTCATAGGTATCGGCAACGGCGCGATTGGCATAGAGGCCCGGCTCGTAATCCTGGCGGTTGTTGGGGTTGAAGGAAGGATAACTCACCAGGGCCAGGATCTCACCGGTATGGACATTCATCACCACGGCAGACCCCGACCGCGCCTTGAACTGTTGCACGGCAGCGGCCAGGGCCGTGTAGGCGAAATACTGGATATTGCGATCAATGCTCAGGGTCAGAGGCCGGCCCTGCTCGGCGGGCGGACCCATCTGGACCACCGACAGGGCCTGACCGCGATTGTCCTGCAAACCCAGTTCCTCCCCCGGCGTCCCGTGCAGCCACTGATTATAAGCCAATTCCACACCCTCGATGCCGCGGCCATCGACGTTGGTAAAGCCCAGCAGCGGCGCCGCTACCGCACCCAGGGGATAGTAGCGGCGACTCTCGGTCAGGGTATAAACGCCGGGGATGTGCAGGCCCATCACCGCCGCCGCCCGTTCGGGAGGCAACTGACGGGCAATGAAGGCAAACTCCGCGCCACCGCTGCGCACCCGCCGTTCCAAGGTCGGCAGCGGCAACCCCAGGGCCTGAGCCAGTTGGGGCCAGCGATTCACCTGCTGGTCGAAGAGTTGGGGATCCACCCAGACCGCCTTGACCGGCACCGAGATCGCCAAGGGGACGCCGTTGCGATCCAGCACCGCGCCCCGCATGGCCGGCAGCGGTAAGTGCCGTAGATAACGCTGGGCCCCCTGCTCGCGTAAAAATTCCGCATTCTCCACCTGCAGGCGCCAGGCCTGAACCATGATCGCCGCCAGACCGACGCCCACCAGACCCATCATGACAGCCGCCCGCCAAGCCGGCAGGGCGACCATGGCAGGGTGGCGGCCGGGCATGGCGGCGTCCCGGTTCACGGCGTCTTGACCATGATGATCTGGCTGTTTTTCGGCACCTCCAACCCCAGACGCTGGCGGGCAATGTCCCCCACCCGTGCATTGGAGGCCAGGGTCGCCTGTTCCAACTGCAGTTGTCCCCAGCGGTTATCCAGGGCAAAGCGCTCCGACTGGGCCTGTTGCAAGGCAATGAACAGGCTCCGCGTCCCCTCCCGGGCGGCAACGATGCCCACCAGGGTGGTCAAAAGCAGCAAGGCCAGTGCTATCGTGGTACTACGCATGGAAGAACCCCCTCTGCAGATTTCTCCACCACCCGCAACACGGCCGAGCGGGCGCGCGGATTTCGCCTGTTTTCCTCCTCTCCGGCACGCTGCGCCTTGCCCACGGGACGCCAGGGCAAGGGCGGCAACTGGTCTTCCCGCAGGGGCAGACCGGGCGCCGGACGAAAGGCATCGGCGCGCATAAAGCGCTTGACGATGCGATCCTCCAGAGAATGAAAGCTGATCACCGCCAAGCGTCCGCAGGGCCGCAGGGCCGCCATGGCCTCGGGTAGAAAGTGTTCCAACTCCGCCAATTCCTCATTGATAAAAATGCGAATCCCCTGAAAACTGCGGGTAGCCGGATGCTGACCCGGCTCGCGGCGGGGCAGCACCGTAGCAATGATCTGCGCCAGATCGCCCGTGCGCGTGATGGGCGCGACGGCGCGACGGCGACAGATGGCACGGGCGATGGGCCGGGCAAAACGCTCCTCGCCGTAATCACGCAGGACCGTGCTGATCTCCCGTTCCTCGGCAGTGGCGAGCCAAGCGGCCGCGCTCATCCCCGCCTCCGGATCCATGCGCATGTCCAGGGGGCCATCGCGCAGGAAGCTGAAACCGCGCTGGGCTTCATCGAGCTGCGGGGAGGAAACGCCCAGATCGGCCAGGATGGCGTCCACCCCTTCCCAACCTTCTCCGGCAAGGATCTCTGCCAAACGACTGAAGGCCGCCCGCCGTACCGTAACCCGCTCATCGTCCCGAAAGCGCCGCGCGAGGAAGGCCACCGCCTGCGGATCGCGATCGAGAATGAGGAGCCTTCCGGCCGTCCCCAAGCGCGCCAGGAGGGCAGCGCTGTGACCACCGCGCCCGCCGGTGACATCCACACACCAGGCCCCGGGGGCCGGGGCGAGGGCCGCCAGAGCGGCTTCAAGCAGGACGGGGACATGGGCGCTATCATCATCCACAAAGGCTTCCTTATAAGACCAGATCGCCCAGGGCGGCAAAATCATCGGCATCGGCGAGCCAGGACTCCTGACAGGCATCCCAGCGGGCCGCGTCCCAAATCTCAAACTTGTGGATCTGCCCCACCAGGACCAGATCCTTTTCCAAGCCGGCAAAGCGGCGCAGATTCGGAGAAAGCAGGATGCGCGACTGGCTGTCCAGACGCAGCTCTTCGGAATGCCCCACAAAAAGCCGCTGGAAACGGCGTGCCGTCGCGTTGGTGCTGGGCAACGCGGCAATGGCCTTCTCCACGGTTTCCCAGTGGGGCAAGGGGTACGCCACCAGACAGCGCTCGTTTTCCTGGTTCTGAACGTCGATGGTGACCACCAGTTGCCCATCGCAATGGGCGCTCAGCCAGTCGCGGAAACGCGCTGGAATATTGAGCCGACCTTTGCTGTCCAGGCTATGCCGATGGGTTCCTCGAAACATGGTTAGCGCATCCCCCAGAATCTCCCACTTCAACCCACTTTTCCCCACATCTGCAAGATTAGTGTGCCTTTCCTGGCCTGTCAAGAGAAAACCCTGTAATTACGGCATGTTAGCAGGCGTTGATAGAGCATCAAGAAAGGATATGAAGAACGCATTGCAACAAACGGATTGCAATGAATAAAAATAGAGTTGGCAGGTTTTTTAGAAGCCGGCGCCATGATGGCGTGGCAATGCCAGGCCGAGCCGGAGGCCTCGCCGCGATCCATTTTTGGAATAAAGAAGGAGTGGGCCGATAAGCCGGGTTCTGTCGTGGACGACCATTCCTCTAGGCCAGGACTTACGCCCTGGCTCAAGCAACCTACCCGCGTGCGCCGCGGGCCACGGCATAGCACGCCTATTTGGTCTTGCTCCAGGCGGGGTTTTCCCTGCCACTTCCGTTACCGGAAGCGCGGTGCGCTCTTACCGCACCATTTCACCCTTACCGGCGCTTGCGCGCTTAGGCGGTATCTTTTCTGTGGCACTTTCCGTGGACTCGCGCCCCCCGGCCGTTAGCCGGCGCCTTGCCCTATGGAGCCCGGACTTTCCTCCCCGGATTGCTCCGCGGCGGTCGTCTGGCCCACTCCGGGGCGGATCATACCTGTTTTAGTGCCCCCTGTCAGATCAACTTTGCCGTAAGCAAAAATTTTTGCGCTACACTTCAAATAGGAGGGCGGTTCAGCCTAAGGGGCAGTTGGTGGGGGCGTTTTGCCGCGACGTCGGCCAGAGTCGTTGTTGTTCTTAGCGGAATCCCGCGCCCGGCAAGCGGACTGTTTGATCCCGAAGGGCGAGTTTTCGCCGGCCAGAAGGGATGAGCCTTAGAACAACAGGCGAGGGCCGCCGGAGCAAAAAACAGCTCCGCCAACTGCCAAATCTAAGTTCAGAGGAGAAAGCAGCCATGCCGAATGATCAGTTTTTGGACGAAGCACGGGAAGTACCGAGCGTAGTACCCATGGCGCGCGTGGTGAACTGGTCCATCTTCCGCAGCCGCGAAGCGGCCGGGGAGCATCTACCCCATGT
>JAJYQY010000054.1 GCA_021794385.1 Pseudomonadota bacterium
ATCCCGCGCCAGACCTTCGCAGAAGGTCAGCAGCCGTTCGCCGCGTCCCTGGCGGCGATAGTCGCCCTCCACGGCCAGGCAGGCCATTTCCGCCATGCCCTGCTCGGGGTAGGGATAGAGGGCGGCGCAGGCGATGATTTTCCCATCGCGTTCCATCACGATGAACTGCTCGGCTTCCATTTCCAGCCGTTCGCGGCTGCGACGCACCAGGACGCCGCCTTCCTCCAAGGGGCGGATGAGTTCAAGGATGCCGGGGACATCGGCCAGGGTGGCGCGGCGCAGGTGTTCGAAGGGGTCCTGGGAGATCAGGGTACCCAGCCCTTCGCGGGTAAAGAGCTCGCGTAACAGGGCACCATCCACGTGACGGGAAATCAGGTGTACCCGTTCCACCCCCCGCCTGCAGGCGCTAATGGCGCTTTCCATGTGCTGACGCACGGAGGGCGGGCAGGGCGCGTCGCTCTCCCGGAGCATGGCCATGGCTTCGGCGGCGGTGAGCTGGCGCAGCAGGCTGCCCTGGCGATCGCTGACGCCTTCTGCGTCCATCAGGAAAATGAGTTTGGCCGCGCCCAGGGCGCTGGCGGTCGCTACGGCCACTTCCTCCGCCCGCACATTAAAGAGGGTGCCGGTGGGCGAGACCCCGATGGGGGAGAGCAATACCACCTCGTCGGCGGCCAGGTGGCGCTGGAGGGCCTCCACGGCAACGCGCCGTACCTTGCCGGTATACTGAAAGTCGACGCCGTCCAGGATGCCCAGCGGCTGGGCCATGAGAAAATTGCCGCCCACGACCTGCAGGCCGGCGCCTGCCATGGGCGAGCCCATCTGGCCCTGGGACAGTGCGGCTTCCACCGCCAGGCGCGCCGCGCCGACGGCTCCCTTTACCGCTTCCATGGCCGCCGCCGTGGTGATGCGTCGACCCGCTATCCGCTCGCCCTGCAGACCGCGTTCCGCCATGGCGGCATCAATCTGCGGGCCGGCGCCATGCACCAGGACCAGGTTGATCCCCAGGCTGTTGAGCAGCGCGATATCGTGGGCCAGCGTCCGTATGCTGTCATCGGCAATGGCATCGCCGCCGAAGCTGATGACGAAGGTCTGGCCGCGAAAGCGGTGAATGTAGGGAGAGGATTCCCGAAAGCTGCGAACGAAAGCGTCTGCGCTCATGGCCTGTGGACCGCTTTCCGCGCTTCAGTCCGCCGTTAAGCGGAATGCCTTGGGCGCCGGCGCAGCAGCGGCTTGCTGCCGCATTTCCTCCGGCGTCATGGCCTTGACCGACAGGGCATGGATATGGGGCACACCTGCCGTTGCCGCATAGACCAGGCGGTGCCGCGCCAGCGGCGCCAGCCCTTGAAACTGTTCGGTCACCACCAGGACTTCGTAGTGGCCGCCGCCATCGGACAGTTCGTGGGCGCTATGGGCCTCGCTGCGATCCTTGATCTCCAGCAGCTCGGGATGGAGGGCGGCGCGGAGTTGGGATTCCAGTAATGCCTTGCTCATGGAAAGACTCCTTTGTAGGGGCGGACGCTCACTTCGGCATAAACGCCGGCAGCCAGGTAGGGCTCGGCGGCGGCCCAGGCCTGGGCCGCTTCCAGCGAGTCGAATTGAGCCACGATCAGGCTGCCGGTAAAGCCTGCCTGCCCTGGATCTTCCTGATCCAGGGCCGGAAAAGGCCCGGCGGTCAGCAAGCGACCCTCGGCATTGAGCTGATGCAGACGGGCGAGGTGATCGCCACGCGCTGCCTGGCGTTTGCCCAGGGAATCGGGGAAATCGGTGCCGACGATGCAGTAGTACATGGGAAAACTCCCTAATCGCTATGGCGCGAGTCGCCATTCTCCGCTTCCTGGGGCAGGGCGCGGGAAATGATGACCGCCTGGAAGAGGATGAAAATGATGGTGAGGGCGAGGAGGCCGAATAGTTTGAAATCCACCCAGATACTGGTGGGCAGGGTATAGGCCACAGCCAGATTCAATACGGCGCCAAAGAGAAAAAAGGCGATCCAGTAGGCATTGAGGCGACGCCAAAAAACCGGCGGCAGCGCGGCCGGCAACTGCCCGCCCATCAGTCGCTCCAGGAGGGTCTGTTCGCGCCACTGCGTATAGAGGAGGGCCGCGGCAAAGAGGGCATAAAGGATGCTCGGTTTGATCTTGATGAAGGTGTCATTATGAAAGTACAGGGTGGCGCCGCCAAAGAGCAAAACCAAGCCGGTGGAGACCAGGGTCATGGTCTCCACGCGCCCCTTGCGCAGGAACTGCCAGCCCATGAGCAGCACCGATGCCACGATCAGGACGGCCGTCGCCGCATAGATGCCCTGCAGCTTGTAGGCGATAAAAAACAGGATGATCGGTAAAAAGTCGGTGAGCAATTTCATGACGCGCTGACAACCTTAGGGTTACACTTAGCCCTTATCTAAGCATAGAAAGGAGGTCATGGACAGTGGAACGCCATCTGATCGTCAATGCCCTGGCGAGCTTGCTGGGGGATGCCTCCCCCCATTCCGTGCCGGACTTTGGGCAATTTCAAGCCGCGCGCTGGCGCCATCTGCCCCTGGGAGGACGTCTGGAGGGCGTGGCGCGCGTCGATTTGCCCCATCTGGACGACCTGCTCGGGATCGACGCGGCGAAGGAGACGCTGGAGCGCAACACCCGCCAGTTTGTGGCCGGACATCCGGCCAATGACGCCCTGCTCTGGGGCGGGCGCGGGACGGGCAAGTCCTCCCTGGTCAAGGCCATGCTCCAGCGTTATTACCCCCAAGGCTTGCGCCTCATCGAGATTGACGCCGACGGCATCCTCGACCTTCCCGAGATCCTGGCCGCCTTGGCGCAGGCGGACCCGGAGCAGGTCTATCGCTTCATACTCTTTTGTGATGACCTGTCTTTCGGCGCCGACGATCCCGCTTACAAGGCCCTCAAGTCCCTCCTCGACGGCGGTGTCGAGGCGCGCCCCGATCAGGTCCTGCTCTATGCCACCAGCAACCGTCGCCATCTCATGCCCCGCCATTTCTCCGACAACGCCGAATACGAACGCCATGGCGAGGAAATCATTGCCGGCGAGAGTGCCGAGGAAAAGATCAGCCTCTCGGAGCGTTTCGGCTTGTGGCTGGGTTTTTATCCCTTTGACCAGGAGATGTACCTGTCCATCTGTGCGCTGCATTTGCAGCGTCTGGGGGTAAGCACCCCCATGGATGAATGGCGTGCCGCCGCATTGCGCTGGGCCCTGCAGCGCGGTTCCCGCAGCGGCCGTGTCGCCCGTCAGTTCGCCCGCGACTGGGCGGGATCTGCGGCCCTGTCGGCCAGCGGCCAATGACGGCGTCGTGCTTCCGATTCAGACGCCATCTCCGCCGTGTTCTTCGATGATGCGCAATAACTGCGCATGAATACGCATGTTGCCGGCCACGATATTGCCCGAGTGCCAATAATCCTGCTCGCCGTGGAAATCGGTCACCACGCCCCCCGCCTCGTGCACCAGCAGGATACCGCCGGCCAGGTCCCAGGGCTTGAGGTGAAATTCCCAGAAGCCGTCATAGCGGCCGGCGGCCACATAGGCCAGATCCAGGGCGGCCGAACCCGGTCGGCGGATGCCCGCGACCTTGGGCATGATGGCCCTGAGGGTGGCCAGATAGGTGTCCAGGTAGGAAAAATCCTTGAAAGGAAAGCCCGTGCCCAACAGGGCGCCGTCCAGATCGCGGCGCTGGGCAATGCGCAGGCGGCGGTCGTTGAGATGGGCCCCGCCACCCCGGCTGGCGGAAAACAGCTCATTGCGCAGGGGATCGTAGACCACGGCGTGTTCGATGCGGTCAAAGTGGCGCACGGCAATGGATACGGCCACCTGGGGCATGCCATGGATGAAGTTGGTGGTGCCGTCCAGGGGATCGATGATCCATTCGAAATCCTTGCCCTGGATGGCGCTGCCTTCTTCGGCGAGGATACCGTGTTGCGGATAGGCGCGGCGGATGATCTCGACGATGGCCGCCTCGGCGCTGCGGTCCACCTCGGTGACATAGTCGTTGTGGGCCTTGCTGGTGACGGTGAGTTCGGCGACCCGGTCGATGGTGCGGTTAATCAGGTCGCCGGCCTTGCGGGCGGCACGAATGGCGGTGACGAGGATGGGATGCTGCATGGGAACCTTTGGGCGAACGCGTAAAAATAATGGCTCACAGTATAATGATTTTTACCCGACGTTGGAAAAAACGGAGTGATGCGTATGGCTGACACCCCCCTCGAAAATCTGCGGATCGTCCTCGTGGAGCCCAGCCATCCCGGCAATATCGGCGCTGCTGCCCGGGCGATGAAGGTGATGGGACTTCATCATCTGGTGCTGGTAAATCCGTTGCGTTTCCCCGCGGCGGAGGCCGTAGCCATGGCCTCGGGAGCGGAAGATCTGCTGGACAGGGCGGAAGTCTGCGCCGATCTGGATGCCGCCTTGCGCGGCTGCCGTCGCGTTTACGGCACCAGCGCCCGCAGCCGGCATGTGTCCTGGCCGAATTTGGGGGCACGGGCGGCGGCGACCTCGTTGTGCACGGATTTGCAGGCAGGGCCTTGTGCGCTGCTCTTTGGCCGGGAGCGAACGGGCCTGAGCAATGCCGAACTCGACCGCTGCCAGGTCCTCGTCACCATTCCCACGGCCGACCGTTATAGCTCCCTGAATCTGGGCCAGGCCGTGCAGGTATTGGCCTATGAACTCTTCATGGCGGCGGGCGCGGAGCCTTTCCCTGCCGGGGAAAGCGCTACCCCCATGGCAGCGGCGGAGGAGAGGGAAGGCTTTTACCGGCATCTGCAGGGGATCCTGCAGGCCTGCGGTTTTTTGCAGGCGCCGCGGGAAACGCAAATGATGCGCCGCCTGCGCCGCCTGTTCGACCGCGCCACGCCCTCGGCCAACGAGATCCATATCCTGCGCGGCATCCTTACGGAACTGGAACGTTGGGCCGGCAAGGGCAAAGTGGACAGAAAGAATCAGGATAGTCTCTAATAGTCATGAGCTGCTGCGCCGATAGCCGGTGGCCAGGACCCGAGAGGAGGATGAATGGGCATGTGGACGCGCCTACGCGGTGATTTGGCAGCGGTATTCGCACGCGATCCGGCGGCACGCACCCGCCTGGAGGTGCTGCTGACCTATCCGGGCGTGCATGCCCTGTTGCTGCATCGCCTGGCGCATGCTCTGTGGTCCCACGGCTGGCGCTTTCCGGCGCGTCTCCTGGCGGCCTTTTCCCGTTTTTTCACGGGCATCGAGATCCATCCCGGCGCCCGGATCGGCGAGCGCTTTTTCATTGATCACGGCATGGGCGTGGTCATCGGGGAAACGGCGGAGATCGGCGACGACTGCACCCTCTATCATGGCGTGACCCTGGGCGGTACCGCCTGGCAGCCCGGCAAACGCCATCCCACCCTGGGCAACGGCGTCATCGTCGGTGCCGGCGCCAAGGTGCTGGGCCCCATCCTGGTGGGTGACAACGCGCGGATCGGTTCCAATGCGGTAGTGGTCAAGGCCGTGCCCGCCGGTGCCACCGTGGTTGGCGTGCCCGGGCGGGTGATCAGCCAAGGGGAGGGCGGCGGGGCCTTTGAAGCCTATGGGCTTACCGGGCAGATGCCGGACCCGGTGGCACGGGCGGTGGAATGCATGTTGGAGCATATGCATCGGCAGGACGAGGAGATTGCGCGTCTGCGGGAGGGACTCCTCGGTTTGCAGCCGAAGGCCGAGATCCCGGTCCTGGAGGCCCTGTCCTGCAGCGTGGAGGCCATAGAGGAAGATGATGGAAAAATAAATAAAACAAGGGCAAATAATTCTTGACTAATTTAGTCTACATAGTAAACTAATGAACAAGGGAGTATAGGCCATGAAACTGACAACGAAAGGACGCTACGCGGTAACCGCCATGCTGGATCTGGCACTGCATCAGTATGATGGGGTGGTGACCGTTGCCGATATCGCCCAGCGGCAGCAGATTTCGGTGGCCTATCTGGAGCAACTCTTCGGTCGCCTGCGCCGGCATGGGCTGGTGGATAGCGTGCGCGGGCCCGGGGGCGGTTACCGTTTGGCCATGCCCGGCGCGGAAATCCCCCTGACCAGGATCGTAGCGGCGGTCAACGAGTCCATTCATACCACCCAGTGCGGCGGTGACCCGGCGCTGTGCTGCAAGGGTGATGGCCAGCAATGCCTTACCCACGATGTGTGGGAGGAATTGGGACAAAGGATTGCGCAATTCCTGGACAGCATCACGCTGGCGCAATTGGTGGAAGAGCAACACCGCAAGGAGGCTGCTCAGGCGGCACCGGTGAAAATGGCGCAAACGGTTTTGCGTTCGGCACATTGAACGACGGCAAGGTGGATTCCATGAACCAGCACAAGATCTATGACATCGACACCAGGCAACCGCGCCTGATTCATCCCGAGCGTCCTATTTATCTGGATTATCAGGCGACGACGCCGGTAGATCCGCTCGTCCTGGAGCAGATGTTGCCCTATCTCACTTTTGAGTTCGGCAACGCCGCCAGCCGCTCACATCCCTATGGGTGGACAGCGGAAAAGGCAGTGGAAAAGGCCCGTGAGCAGGTGGCCCGGGCCATTCATGCCGACCCGCGGGAGATCGTCTGGACCTCCGGTGCTACGGAATCCACCAACCTCGCCCTCAAGGGCGCGGCCCATTTTTATCAGAGCAAGGGCAAGCACATCATCACCCTGCGCACGGAGCACAAGGCGACGCTGGATACCTGTCGCCAACTGGAACGCGAAGGTTTTGACGTGAGCTATGTGGAGGTGCAGGAGAATGGCCTGGTGGATCTCGCCACCTTTGCCGCCGCCATTCGTCCCGATACCATCCTCGCCTCGGTGCTCTATGTGAACAACGAGATCGGTGTGATCCAGCCCATGGAGGAGATCGGTCGCCTGCTGCGGGAGCACGCAATCCTCTTTCATGTGGATGCGGTGCAGGCCCTGGGCAAGATCCCGGTGGACGTCGAGCTGCTGCAGGCCGATCTCATGAGCCTCTCCGGGCACAAGATTTATGGGCCCAAGGGCATCGGCGCCCTGTATGTGCGGCGCAAGCCGCGGGTGCGCATCGAGGCGCAGATGCATGGCGGCGGGCATGAGCGCGGCATGCGCTCCGGCACCCTGCCTACCCATCAGATCGTGGGCATGGGTGCCGCGGCGGAGTTGGCGGTGCAGGAAATGGCCAGTGATGCGCGGCGCATTCGTCAGTTGCGCGACAAGCTGATGCAGGGCATTCAGGCCCGGGTGCCGGAAGTCTATCTCAATGGCGACCTGGAGCGGCGGGTACCGCACAACCTCAATGTAAGCTTCGCCTTTGTCGAAGGGGAGTCGCTGATCATGGCCCTGAAGGGCATCGCGGTGTCCAGCGGTTCCGCCTGCACCTCCGCCAGTCTGGAGCCTTCCTATGTGCTCCGCGCCCTGGGCAAGTCCGACGAGCTGGCGCATAGTTCCATTCGCTTCGGCTTGGGGCGCTACACCACCGAAGAGGAGATTGACGCCACCATTGCCCTGGTAGCGGCCAATGTGGGCAAGCTGCGCGAACTCTCCCCCCTGTGGGAGATGCATCAGGAAGGTATCGATATCAACAGTATTCAGTGGGCAGCCCACTGATTCGGGGATGCTTCAAGGAGAACGGAAATGGCTTACAGCAAGAAAGTGATTGATCATTATGAAAACCCGCGCAATGTCGGCAGTCTCGACAAAGACGCCGGTGATGTGGGCACCGGCATGGTCGGCGCACCCGCCTGCGGCGACGTCATGCGCTTGCAGATCAAGGTCGGCGCAGACGGCATCATTGAAGATGCCCGCTTCAAGACCTACGGCTGCGGTTCGGCCATTGCCTCCAGTTCGCTGGTGACGGAGTGGGTCAAGGGCAAGACCCTCGATGAAGC
>JAJYQY010000057.1 GCA_021794385.1 Pseudomonadota bacterium
ATCTCCGGTCATGATGGCATTCTGCGTCGCGTGCAGACCCATCAAAGAGTTAGCTGAATTTTAAACCCTATGGCTCGCCCCAGTGGCCGCTGCAAGCGATGGAAGGAGATGTTATGAGTGTCAGCCGCACCGATCTAGCGAACGCAATTCGCGTATTGACCATGGATGCCGTGGAGAAAGCCAAGTCCGGCCATCCCGGCATGCCCATGGGTATGGCGGATATTGCCGAAGTGCTGTGGAATGATTACTTGGTTCACAATCCCGCCAATCCGCACTGGGCCAACCGCGACCGCTTTATCCTCTCCAACGGACACGGTTCGATGCTGCAGTATGCCTTGCTGCACCTCACCGGCTATGACCTGTCCATGGACGAACTCAAGAATTTTCGGCAATGGCACAGCAAGACGCCGGGACATCCCGAATATCGCGACACGCCGGGGGTGGAAACGACCACCGGACCGCTGGGGCAGGGGCTCGCCAATGGCGTTGGCATGGCCTTGGCAGAGGAAATGCTGGCGGCTCATTTCAATCGGCCCGACTGCCGCATTGTGGACCATTACACCTATGTTTTCTTGGGTGACGGCTGCTTGATGGAGGGGGTTTCCCATGAGGCCAGTTCCCTGGCCGGTACTTGGGGTCTGCACAAGCTGGTCTGTTTTTATGATGATAACGGCATCTCCATTGATGGCCATGTAAATGACTGGTTTACCGATGACACGCCCGGTCGCTTCGAGGCCTATGGCTGGAACGTGATCCGTAACGTGGACGGTCATGACCCCGAGGCCATCAAGAAGGCCATTCATCAGGCGCGCAGCCAGACGGTCAAGCCCACCCTGATCTGCTGCAAGACCGTCATTGGCCACGGTTCCCCCAACAAGGCCGGGAGCCACGACTGCCACGGTGCCCCTCTGGGTGCCGAAGAAATCTGTCTGACCCGCGAAAATCTGGGCTGGCCGGGCGAGCCCTTCCAGATCCCCGAGGCCGTTTATCGCGCCTATGACGCCCGCGCCAAGGGTGAGGCGGCGGAGGCGGCCTGGAAAGAGTGTTTTGCCAAATATCAGGATCTTTATCCTGACGAAGCAGCGGAGTTCGAGCGGCGCTTGCGCGGTGAGGTATCGGCGGAATTTGCCGGCGCTTTGAACAAGCTGGTTGCCGATTTTCGCAAGGAAGCGCCCAAGATCGCCACGCGCGTGGCCTCCGGCAAAAGCATCCAGGCCCTGGCTGCGGCCGTCCCCGAGTTTGTGGGCGCCTCGGCGGACCTGACGCCCTCCAACAACACCCGCTGGAAAGAGGCCATCGATATCGGCAAACATCGCTTGATGGGCAACTACATCCATTATGGTGTACGCGAGTTTGGCATGTCGGCCATCATGAACGGTATCGCTCTGCATGGCGGATTCGTGCCTTTCGGAGGCACCTTCCTGATTTTTTCGGACTATGCCCGTAACGGTATCCGTCTCTCGGCCTTGATGGGTATTCGCGTCATCTATGTGATGACCCATGATTCCATCGGCCTGGGTGAGGATGGTCCCACCCATCAGCCCATCGAGCAGGTCAGCAGCCTGCGCCTGATCCCTAAGCTGCAGGTCTGGCGCCCCGCCGATGCGGTGGAGACGGCCATTGCCTGGGGGGCATCCATCAAGAATACGGCGGCGCCGGCGCTGCTCGCCCTGAGCCGGCAAAACCTGCCGGCGCTGCCGCATACGGATGAGACGGTGGCCAATGTATGGCGGGGCGGTTATGTCCTGAAAGACGCGGCCAATGGCAAGCCCGAAGGCATTCTCCTGGCGACGGGTTCGGAGGTGGAACTGGCCCTCAATACCCAGGCGAAGCTGGCGGAGGCCGGACGGCACGTGCGGGTGGTATCGATGCCCTGTGTGGAGATCTTTGCCGCCCAGGATCAGGCCTATCGGGACGCGGTCTTGCCGCCTGCCATTACCCGCCGTCTGGCGATGGAGGCCGGTAGCACGGCACTTTGGTACAAATATGTGGGATTGCAGGGCGATGTGCTCGGGATCGACCACTTCGGCGCCTCTGCGCCAGCCCCGGTGCTCTTCGAGAAATTCGGCTTTACGGTGGACAACGCCGTCGCCCGTTTCCAGGCCCTGTGACCATACTGACCGAAACTATTTTCATCAACATTTGAGGAGAGCATTATGACGTTGCGCGTTGGCATCAATGGCTACGGCCGGATTGGTCGCAATATCCTGCGGGCCGTGTATGAGAGCGGGCGTACCGAGCAGGTACAGATTGTGGCGGTGAACGACCTGGGCAGTCCGGAAACCAATGCCCATTTGACGCAGTATGATTCCGTCCATGGCCGCTTCAATGCGCAGGTTTGCGTGGATGGCGACGCCATGCTGGTGAACAAGGACCGCATCAGGGTGCTGGCCGAGCGCGACCCTGCCAAGTTGCCTTGGGGAGATCTGGGCGTAGACGTGGTCCTGGAATGTACCGGCTTTTTCACGACGCGGGAAAAGGCGGCCCAGCATCTGCAGGGGGGCGCCAAAAAGGTGCTGATTTCGGCACCGGCCAAGGACGCCGTAGACCTGACGGTGGTCTATGGCGTGAACCATCAGCTCCTGGATCCCGCCAAGCATAGCATCGTCTCCAATGGTTCCTGCACCACCAACTGCCTGGCCCCTCTGGCCAAGACCTTGAATGACCTTGCGGGCATTGAGGGAGGGACGATGAACACCATCCACTCCATGACCAATGACCAGCGCATCATCGACGTCTACCACAGCGATCTGCGCCGTGCCCGTGCTGCCGGGATGAGCATGATCCCCACCAGCACCGGTGCGGCCAAGGCCATCGGTCTGGTGTTGCCGGAGCTGGAAGGGAAGCTGGATGGCTTTGCCATTCGTGTTCCTACCCACAACGTGTCCATCGTCGATCTGACCTGCCTGGTGAGCAAAGAAGTCTCGGTGGCGGAGTTGCATGCTGCCATGAAGGCGGCCTCCGAAGACACCCTCAAGGGGGTCCTTGCCTATAACGACAAACCATTGGTCTCCATCGATTTCAACCATGATCCCCATTCCTCCACCTATGAGGCATCATTGACCAAGGTCAAGGGCAAGCTGGTGAAAGTCTGTTCGTGGTATGACAACGAGTGGGGTTTCTCCAATCGCATGGTCGATACCGCGTTGGCGATGATGGGTCTGCCGCGTTAAGGGGATGGAAGAATGAACATCATACGTATGACCGACTTGCCCTTGCAGGGTAAACGGGTCCTGATCCGCGAGGATCTGAACGTGCCGCTGGATGAGGCTGGGCACATCGCCGACGATACACGCATCCGTGCCAGCTTGCCCACCATCCGTGCCGCCGCCGAGGCAGGGGCGCGGGTGATGGTCATGTCCCATCTGGGCCGGCCCAAGGAAGGCGAGTTTGACGAAAAGGCCAGCCTCGCCCCTATCGCCGCGCATTTGCAGGACTTGCTCGCGCGGCCCGTTGCGCTGGTCCGCGACTGGCTGGGTGCGGGCAAAGCGCAGTTGGCGAGGCTGCCGAACGGCGGCGTGGCCGTCCTGGAGAACGTACGTTTCAATGTCGGTGAGGGTAAGGACGATGAAGACCTGGCCCGGCGCATGGCGGCCCTCTGTGACATCTTCGTGATGGACGCCTTCGGGACCGCGCACCGCGCCCAGGCCAGCACCCATGGGGTCGCCAAATATGCCCCCATCGCCTGTGCCGGCCCGCTGCTGGTCAAGGAGCTGGATGCCCTGGGCAAGGCCTTACGGGAGCCGCGGCGCCCGCTGGTAGCCATCGTCGCCGGGTCCAAGGTCTCCACCAAACTCACCATTCTGAAATCCCTGGCCGACAAGGTGGATCAACTGGTGGTGGGCGGCGGCATCGCCAATACCTTCATTCTCGCAGCCGGCCACAGTGTGGGTAAGTCCCTCTGTGAACCGGATCTGGTGCCGGAGGCCCAGGCCATCATTGCTGCCGCACAGGCGAAGGGTGGCGATGTGCCATTGCCCACCGATGTGGTGGTTGCCAAGGAGTTTTCCGCGACGGCGCAGGCGCGACTTTGCGGCGTGGATGCCATTGCTGCGGATGAAATGGTGCTGGACATCGGCCCGGATACGGCCAGGACCCTGGCGGAGATCCTGCGCAAGGCCGGGACCATCGTCTGGAATGGCCCCGTGGGCGTCTTTGAATTCGAGGCCTTTGCCAAGGGTACCGAAACCATCGCCCATGCCGTGGCCGAAAGCAGCGCCTTTTCCATTGCCGGTGGTGGGGACACCATCGCGGCCATCAACAAGTTTCATATCGAGGACAAGGTTTCGTACATCAGTACCGGGGGCGGGGCCTTTCTGGAGTTTCTGGAGGGCAGGACGCTGCCGGCGGTGGCCATTCTCGAAGAACGCGCGCAGGGGCATCGCACTTGATACGCCGGACCAAGATCGTCGCGACACTCGGGCCTGCCAGTTCCGATGTCAAAGTCATTGATCGCCTCATCGAGGCGGGTGTGGATGTGGTGCGCCTGAATTTTTCCCATGGCGCTTCCGAGGATCATGTGCGCCGGGCAGAAATGGTGCGTGAACGCGCCCGGGCACACGGCCGGGCGGTGGGAGTGCTGGCGGACCTGCAGGGTCCGAAGATCCGGATCGGCAAGTTTGCCGAGGGCAAGGTGCATCTGCGCGAGGGCGAACCCTTTGTCCTGGATACTGCCTGTACCCTGGGCGATCTTTCGCGGGTCGGCGTGACCTACCCGCAGTTGGTAGGCGATGTGGAGCGTGGAGCCACGCTGCTGCTCAATGACGGGATGATCGTACTCTGGGTGGAGCAGGTTCAGGGCGGGGAAATCCACACCCGCGTCGTGCAGGGTGGCGATCTGTCCGATAGCAAGGGCATTAATCGCGCCGGCGGCGGCCTGACGGCGCCGGCGCTCACGGACAAGGATCGGGCCGACATCATTACGGCGGCCCGCCTGGAAGCGGATTACCTGGCCGTATCCTTCCCGCGCAGTGCGGCGGATATGGAGGAGGCACGGCGCCTGTTCCGGGATGCGGGCGGTCATGGGTCGCTGGTGGCCAAGATCGAGCGCGCCGAGGCGGTGGAGGCCATTGAGGAAATACTGGCCGTATCCGAGGCTATCATGGTCGCCCGTGGCGATCTGGGGGTGGAAATCGGTGATGCGGCGGTGCCGCCGGTGCAAAAGCGCATCATTGCCCTGGCCCATAAGCACAATCGCCTGACCATTACGGCAACGCAGATGATGGAGTCCATGATCCATCAACCCATACCCACCCGGGCGGAAGTCTCGGACGTCGCCAATGCGGTCCTGGACGGGACGGATGCGGTGATGCTCTCCGCCGAGACCGCCAGCGGGCAGTACCCGGTGGAGGCCGTGGCGGCCATGGATCGGACCTGCCGTGAGGCAGAGCGGCATGCCCCCCAAGGCGGAAGCATCCAGATCATGGACCGCCCTCTGGAGCGGATGGACGAAACCATCGCTGCGGCGGCCATTCTCGCCACTCTGCGGACGCCCATTGCGGCCATCGCCGCCTTTACCGAGAGCGGTTCAACGGCCTTGTGGCTGTCGCGGGCCAACCCGCGGGTGCCCATCTATGCCCTTACCCCGCAGGTGTATACGCGGCGCAAGGTTACGCTGTTCCGGGGGGTGTATCCGGTCAATTTTCCGCTGAGCCGTCATGATGATCCGGCGCAGGTCATGCGCGCCGCCGAAGACGAACTGCGGCGACGGGGCGTGGTGCGCGACGGGGATCTCATCCTGATTACCATCGGTGAACCCATGGCGTCGCCGGGGGGGACCAATACGCTGAAGATCGTGCGGGTCGGGGACACGGCTCACCGCTCCTGAGCGCATGCGCTATGCGGATTTTTGACGGATTTTATTGATCGGTTCATTATTTTTACTTTACTTGTAGGGGACACTTATGGCTCTCGTTTCCATGCGTCAATTGTTGGATCATGCGGCTGAACACGGCTACGGAATTCCCGCGTTCAATGTCAATAATCTGGAGCAGGTACGCGCGATTATGGAGGCTGCGGCAGAAGTCAACGCGCCGGCCATCCTGCAGGCTTCGGCGGGGGCCCGGAAGTATGCGGGAGAGCCTTTCCTGCGCCACCTGATCCTGGCGGCCATCGAAGAATACCCGGATATCCCCGTGGTGCTGCATCAGGACCATGGCGCGAGCGCCGCTGTGTGTATCCAGGCCATCCGTTCCGGCTTCTCCAGCGTGATGATGGACGGCTCCTTGCGGGAAGACGCCAAGACGCCGGCCAGCTACGACTATAACGTGGCGGTGACGGCCAAGGTGGTGGAAATGTCCCATGCCGTTGGCGTGACGGTGGAAGGGGAGCTGGGTTGCCTGGGCTCCCTCGAAACCGGTATGGCCGGCGAGGAGGATGGGGTGGGCGCCGAGGGTTGCCTGACCCATGATCAGCTCCTGACGGATCCCGAAGAGGCCGCCCATTTTGTCAAGGCGACCAAGGTGGATGCCCTGGCCATTGCCATCGGCACCAGCCACGGGGCGTACAAATTTACCCGGCCACCGACGGGATCGGTGTTACGCATCGACCGGATCAAGGAGATTCACGCCCGCATCCCCGATACCCATCTGGTGATGCACGGTTCCAGTTCGGTGCCCCAGGACTGGCTGAAGATCATTCACGAATTTGGCGGCGACATCGGTGAGACCTACGGCGTGCCGGTGGCAGAGATTCAGGAAGGTATCAAGCACGGCGTGCGCAAGGTGAATATCGACACCGACCTGCGTCTGGCAGCTACGGGGGCGATCCGCAAGAGCCTCGCCACCGACCCCAAGAACTTTGACCCGCGCAAGATGTTCCAGGCCTCCCTGGTGGCCATGCGGGATATCTGCAAGCAGCGCTTCGAGGCCTTTGGCACGGCGGGGCAGGCGAGCAGGATCAAGCCCGTTTCCCTCGATCTCATGTTCAAGCGTTATGCCAAGGGCGAGCTCGATCCGCGGGTAACCGGCGTCTGAGCCTCCGTCTTTGACGGATTTTCGGCGAGAGCGCGACCAGCTCTCGCCTTGTTTTGGAGCTAGCATGAAAACATTCAAGATATCGCCCTCCATTCTTTCCGCGGATTTTGCCCGGCTGGGTGAGGAAGTGCGGGCGGTGGATGAGGCAGGGGCCGATTACATCCATGTGGATGTGATGGATAACCATTTTGTGCCCAATCTGACCATCGGGCCGCTGGTGGCGGCAGCCATCCGCCCCCATACGCAAAAGCCCCTGGATGTGCATCTCATGATCTCGCCCGTGGATGCCATCATCCCCGACTTCGTCAAGGCGGGGGCGAATATCATCACCGTGCATCCCGAGGCAACGCTCCACCTGGATCGGACCATTCAGTTGATTCACAGCCTCGGCTGCAAGGCGGGGGTCTCCCTCAATCCGGCCACTCCGCTGAATGTACTGGATTATGTGCTGGAGAATCTGGACCTGGTGCTGGTCATGAGTGTGAACCCGGGCTTTGGCGGGCAGGGTTTCATCGAGTATACGCTGAAGAAGATCGAGGCGATCCGCAAGCGCATCGACGCCTTGGGCAAGCCCATCGAGCTGGAAGTGGATGGCGGGGTCAAGGTGGATAACGTGCGGCGAGTGGCTGATGCCGGTGCCGATGTCTTTGTCGCCGGCAGCGCCATCTACAATACGCCCGACTATGCGGCGACCATCGCCGCCTTTCGCAAGGCCCT
>JAJYQY010000075.1 GCA_021794385.1 Pseudomonadota bacterium
TGCGGGTGGCCGGCGCCGACCTGCTCCGGGCCGGCGCCGCTGCCCGCGCCCGCATCGGCTACGTTTCCCAGAAATTCTCCCTCTACGGCAATCTCAGCGTGACCCAGAACCTGCGCTTTTTCGCCAGTGCCTATGGTCTGCGCGGCCCGCGATGGCAGCGGCGCATCGACTGGGCCATGGCGGAATTCGACCTCGCTGCCTACACCGACGTCAACAGCGACGATCTGCCCCTGGGCTTCAAACAGCGGCTGGCCCTGTCCTGCGCCCTCATGCACGAACCCCCCATCCTCTTCCTCGATGAACCCACCTCGGGCGTCGATCCCCTGGCCAGGCGGGAGTTCTGGAGTCGCATCAATACCCTGGCCGAAGGGGGGGTGACCGTGATGATCACCACCCATTTCATGGACGAAGCCGAATACTGCGACCATCTGATACTCATGTCTTTAGGGGAGATCCTGGCTCTGGGCAGCCCCCAGGAGATTCGCGCCCAGGCCCGCCGCCCCGATCTGCCGAATCCAACGATGGAGGATGCCTTCGTGGAGCTCATCCAGAGCCATGAGGCCGAGATCCGGAGTACCTCATGAACGCCCAACGCCTGCGCGGCCTGATCCGCAAGGAGTTCCTGCAGATCCTGCGGGACCCTTCGGCCATCGCCATCGCCTTCATCATGCCGGTGCTCTTGCTCTTGCTTTTCGGCTACGGCGTCTCCCTGGATGCCCACCATGTCGCCGTCGCCGTCGTCGTCGATCAGCCCACCGGGGAAACCAGCGCCTTCATCGGCGGTCTGCAGCAGTCCCCCTACTTCACCCCCAAAATCTATCCCGACATCGCCGCCGCCCGCCGCGCCGTCATGGCCCGTCAGGCCGACGGCATCCTCTGGCTGCGCAGCAATTTCAGCCGTCAGGTCCGCAATGATCAAACGGCCTCCGTCGGCGTCCTGGTCAACGGGGTAGACGCCAACAACGCCCGCATCCTGGAGGGCTATCTCCAGGGGGTTTGGCAGACCTGGCTGCAATTGCGCGCCCAGGCGGCGGGCACCGCACTGATCATCCCCGTCGTACCCCAGGACCGTATCTGGTTCAACCCCGCCCTGCGCAGCCGCGATTATCTGGTGCCCGGGCTCATCGCCGTCATCATGACCCTCATCGGGGCCCTGCTCACGGCCCTGGTGGTGGCCCGGGAGTGGGAGCGCGGCACCATGGAGGCCCTCATGGCCAGCCCCGTCACCATGGGCGAGATCCTGCTGGGCAAGCTCATCCCCTATTTCATCATGGGCATGGGCGGCATGGCCCTGTCGGTGGCCATGGCGGTCTGGCTCTTCGCGGTGCCGCTGGAGGGGAGCCTCTGGGCACTCACCCTGGCCTCGGCCCTCTTCCTCCTGGTAGCCCTGGGCATGGGGCTGCTCATTTCCACCCTGGCCAAGAATCAGTTCGTGGCCGCGCAGGTGGCCATCATCGTCACCTTCCTCCCGGCCTTCATCCTCTCGGGCTTCATCTTCGACATCCAGTCCATGCCCCAGGCCATCCAGGTCATCACCCACATCGTCGCCGCCCGCTATTTCGTGTCCATCCTCCAGACCATTTTCCTCGCCGGCGACGTCTGGCCCGTCATTCTCAGCAATGCCGGCGCACTGCTCATCATGGCCGTCTTGTTCCTGGGCATCACCTGGCGCAAGTCGCGCAAGAGGCTGGACTGACATGCTCGCGCGCATCTGGGCCCTGGTCATCAAGGAGTTTTTGGCGCTGCTGCGGGACAAAAAGAGCCGCCTCGTCCTCATCGGCCCACCGCTGATCCAGCTCGTGGTCTTCGGCTATGCCGCCACTTTCGACCTCAACCACATTCCTTATGCCGTTTACAATGAAGACCCCGGCTTCGCCTCCCGCGAACTCCTGGGACGCTTCACCGGTTCGTCAGCCTTCCGGCAGGTGGCGACCATCCGGAATGAAGGGCAGATCGCGCCCCTCATCGATCAAGAAAAGGCCCTGCTCGTCCTTCACATCGGACCTCATTTCACCCGCGACCTGCTCCTGCGTCATCCCGCCCAGGTCCAGGTCATCATCGACGGACGCAATTCCAATACCGCCACCCTCGCCCTCAATTACGTCAACAGCGTCCTCATCGCCTTCGACCAGCACTGGGCGGCGGAACATGGCTGGGGCAGGCCGCCGGCGCAACTGGACATCCGCGCCTGGTTCAACCCCAATCTCCTGTCGCGCTGGTTCATCGTCCCCGGCATCGTCGCCCTCCTCACCCTGGTGGTGACCCTGCTGGTGACGGGCCTCTCGGTGGCTCGGGAACGGGAAATGGGCACCTTCGACCAACTCCTCGTCACCCCCATGCGCCCCGGCGAGATCCTCCTCGGCAAGTCCCTGCCCGGCTTCATCATCGGCGGGCTGGAAGGCAGTTTCATCGCCCTGATGGCGGTGCTCTGGTTTCACGTCCCCTTTGTGGGCAGCATCGCCGCCCTGGCCCTCGGTCTCTTTTTCTTTCTCCTCGCCGCCATCGGCATCGGGCTCATGATCTCCTCGCTGGCCGTGACCCAGCAGCAAGGGCTTCTGGGAGTCTTTCTCTTCCTTGTGCCCGCCATCATCCTCTCGGGTTTCGCCACGCCCATCGCCAATATGCCGTCCCTGGTGCAGGACCTAACCACCCTCAATCCGATGCGCTATTTCCTGGTGATCGTACGCGGGGTCTTCCTGGAGGGGGACGGCATCCTTGATCTCTGGTCCCAATACTGGCCCCTGGCACTCATCGGCATATCAAGCATGGCGGCGGCCACCTGGCTCTTCCGGCATCGCATGCAATGAACCTAGACGTTCCCTTCCCTGACTTCTTTGACGTTACATTCGTAAAATTAAAATAATAATCATTTGCATTTGAATGGGTGATCGCGCTATCCTTCTTCCATCTTCATGGAGGATTGGATCATGCACCTTACCATTGACGCCCGCCTTGAACAGCCCCGTCCCTTCCTACGCATCCTTGCTCGGGATGGCACTACCCGTCTGCACCTCGATAATGATGCCCTGGAGCGCCTGGTGGCGGCCGGCGATCTAGACCTCTGTGCCCTGTGGCAGCATGATCGGGTTCGGGAACAACAATGTATTGCCGAACTCATGGTGGCGGTCCTGTTTCATTTTCCCGCCCTCGCCTCCCGGCCCCGTCCGACTATGGCCATGGGACGAAGCGGGGAACTGCGGGCGGTACCCATTCCCAGAGGACCATGGCTCATCATGGGGGCAACCCGGGAAGGAAGGCGGACCGCCGCACACTAACGCCCGGCCGCCGGACCCGGTCCAAAGGGAACTCGTCCCAACCCGCCGCTATGCTTGTGCCACAAGCTTCGGCTAAGCTAGGGTTTTACTCAGCCTCCCCTGGCCGTCGGGATATGGATATTGCACAGAAAGGATCCCCCATGAACCGTATCGTGGCCCTGGCGACCTTGCTCCTGCTGGGCTGGCTGCTTTACCGGCTTTCTCCCATTCTCACCCCATTTTTCGTTGCAGGCATACTCGCCTATCTGGGCAACCCGCTGGTATCCCGCTTGCAAAAACTGGGGATGGGGCGCGGCATCGCCACCACGGCGGTATTCGTGCTCGCCACCCTGCTGGCTACCGGCATCGTCCTGGCCTTGCTGCCGGTGATCCAGAGCCAGGCCCTCCTTTTTCTGGAGTCGGTCAGCAAGTATCTGACCTTGCTCCAGCAAAACATCCTGCCGCGCCTGTCGGCCCGCCTGGGCATTCCCATAGATGCCGGCACGCTAACGGCCTATGCTGCCCGGAATACCCAAAAGCTCGGAGGTTGGGCGGGGCGCGGCCTGCAGTTGGCGCTGCACTCGGGATCGAGCCTGATCACGGCCCTGCTGAACGTGATCCTCATCCCGGTGCTTACTTTTTATCTGCTGCGTGACTGGCCGCGCCTGCTGGTCCGGATTCGCCAACTCATACCCTTGCGCTACCTGCCGGTGGTGAGCCTCCTGGCCCGGGATTCCGATGCCATGCTCACGGCTTTTTTGCGCGGTCAGATCTCGGTCATGCTGGCCCTGGGGGTGAGCTATGCCGTTGGCCTGAGCATCATCGGCCTCAAAACGGCCATCCTCATCGGCCTGCTGGCGGGTATCCTGAGCTTTGTGCCCTATCTGGGGGTCATTAGCGGCGTGACCATGGCTACCCTGGCCATTTACGTCCAGACCGGACAGTTTCTCCCCATCCTCGGGGTGCTGGTGGTCTTTGGCGTGGGGCAAATCCTGGAAAGCATGGTCTTTACCCCTTATCTCGTCGGGGACCGCATCGGCCTGCATCCCGTGGCGGTGATCTTTGCCGTGCTGGCGGGCGGCGAGCTCTTTGGCTTCATCGGCCTGCTCCTGGCACTACCCGTGACCGCCGTGCTCATTGCGCTCCTGCGCCACGCGCATCACTGGTATCTCAACAGCGCCTGCTATCACACCCCACCAGCACCGCCGGATATTGGCTGAAGCCTGACCCTGGTGCCGCCGGCAGCGGATAGGCGGGTCGCCGATAAGGGCGTATTCTGCAAAACGGTACACAGGGGGAAAGACCATGCATAAGGTCATCATCATTGGCGGTGGCATATCAGGCCTGGCGAGCGCGTGGTTTCTTCGCGAAAAGGGCTGGCAGCCCCTGATCTTGGAGGCGGGCGATCCCGCGGGAGGGAGTATTTGCAGCCGCCGGGAGGCCGGTTTTCTGCTGGACACCGGAGCCAATTCCATGATGCTCAAGGGCGAAATCGTCCCTGCCTGGTTCCGCCGCATCGGCATGGATGGCGAGATGATCGAGGCCAATCCCCTGGCCAAACGTCGCTATGTCCTCAAAGATGGGGTGCCCATCGCCCTTCCCAACGGGCCCCTGGCCTTTTTACGCAGCCCGATTCTGAGTCTTTCGGCCAAGGCGCGGCTTTTGGGCGAGCCCTTTCGCCCCCGCAGCACCGACCCGGACGAAAGTATTGCCGCCTTTGTGCGCCGGCGTCTGGGACCGGAAGTGCTGGACTGGATGGTGGACCCTTTCGTATCCGGGGTTTTTGCCGGAGATCCCGAGCGCTTGTCCCTGCGCGCCACCCTGCCCCGCCTGGCAGCACTGGAAGACGCCGGCGGTTCCCTGTTGCGGGGCGCCTGGCGCGCGCGCCAGGCAAAGGGACCGCGGCGGGTCGCGCCGCGCCTCGTCTCCTTCCGCAACGGCCTGCAGATGCTCCCCCTGAAAGTGGCCGACCTGCTGGGAGATGCCCTGCATAGCGGGTGCATCGTGGAACGGATTCATCGGGAGGGAGATCTCTGGGTAGCCGAGGCGGCGGGCCAAAGCTGGCGAGCCCCCCGTCTGGTGCTGGCCGTGCCGGCTTATGTTGCCGCCCAACTCCTGACCCCCCTCCATGCCGAACTGGCC
Organism: Pseudomonadota bacterium; assembly: GCA_021794385.1. Classification (GTDB taxonomy): domain Bacteria; phylum Pseudomonadota; class Gammaproteobacteria; order Acidithiobacillales; family Acidithiobacillaceae; genus Acidithiobacillus_B. Next base: position 5,397 of record JAJYQY010000075.1, read on the forward strand.
GCCGAACTCGATGCCATCTCCTACCCGTCCGTCATGACCATGGCCCTCGGCTTTGCCCAGGCACAGGTCGCCCACGCCCTGGATGGTTTCGGCATGCTCATCCCCCGCAAACTCGGCCTGGAGACCCTCGGTGTCCTCTTTTCCTCCACGATCTTTCCGGGACGGGCGCCGGCGGGCCAGGTCCTGCTCACGGCCTTCATCGGCGGTGCGCAAAACGATATCGGCGCCCGCCCGGATGCGGCGCTGCTCAGCACCGTAGTGCAGGAAATCAGCCCGGCATTGGGCATCAGCGGCACCCCCCACTTTGTCCATGCCCGGCGCTGGCAGCGGGCTATTCCCCAGTATGAGCGGGGCCATCTGGACCGTATCCGGCGAATTGACGCGGCCCTGGCCACCTTGCCGGGATTGGCCTTCCGCGCCAACTGGCGGGATGGTGTCGCCTTGGGCGACTGCATCGAAAACGCCGCCGCCCTGAGCGAGGGGGAGGGCTGGCGCGACCCGGTGGGCTAAACGCAGTCGCGAACCCTGGGCCGCTCCCTATCAGGGAGCGACGGGCGCCGACCGGGAGGGCGCTACCGCAGCCGATAGGGAGACGGCACCCGCTTTGACCGTCGGCTGGGTGTAGCTGAGCTCGATAGTATGGCGATAGCCCGGCGCCTCGCCGACAATTTCCACTGGTGTTCCCACCTTCACCAGCGCTGCCAGTTGCTGCACATCCCAGTTGGACAGGGCCACGCATCCCGCCGTCCAGCGCCCCGGAAAGACACTGCTGTCCGGGTCATCCCCAAACTGCGGGCCCATGCCATGAATGCCGATGGCGCCGCCGAGGGGCGTGTTTTGGGGCGGCGTCCGGCCACTATCGATGGCACTGACGATGGCATCGTACTGGGCCCTGGAGATGAGCCCCTGGCGTAGGCCCCAGGCGGCGTCCTCCCGATTCGGATAGGTCAGGCCCATGAAGGTGCCATAGCGGGTGCCATAGTTGATCCAGCCCACCCGATAATGACCAACCGGGGTAATGTCGTCCCCCCGCGCCCGGCGCGCGGCGGCGCCATTAAAACCGATGGCCACGGGGAAAGTGACCAGCACCACATTCCCCTGATAAACCGTCAGGCGCCGGTTCACGGCAGAAACGACAATCCGCACCTGATGGGAGACGGGTGTTGATATCACCGCCGCCGCGACCGATGCCACCGGAGCCACCGGGGGTGGAGGGATTTGCGCCGCGTAATAAGCCACCGAATGGGGCTCCGGTGGCATGTGGAAGGCGCAGCCCCCCAAGCCCAAGATCAACCCTAGCGAGACCACAACGCTCCAGCGCCCAACACGATACATGCCAATCATCCCCAAAGGTTCAAGACGCTCCCCCTGCCAAGGCAGGGTTGGACTCGAAAAAATATGAACTAACCCGCAAAAGTTACTGATAACTATAGAGATGACGGCCTCGCAGCGCAAGCAGCAAAGCCGCCCGGAACCGATCCCCAAAGGCCCCGTCAACTACCGCATCCTGGAGGATCAGGCGACCTGACCGTAACCCAGACGCCCCCCCAGCCACCGGCGCAGCAACCCCTCCACGGCAGCGGGATCCTGCGCCAGCAAACGCTCGGCCAGATCCGGAATGCCCGCCAGGAGGGCCTCATCGCGAACAAGGTCGGCCACCCGCATCTGCGCCAGGCCGGCCTGGCGCGTACCGAGAAATTCTCCCGGCCCGCGCAGTTCCATGTCCTTGCGGGCGATCACAAAACCATCCTGGGTGCTGCGCATCACCCGCAGGCGCTCCCTGGCCTTGCCTGCCAGCGGCGGGTGATAGAGTAGAATACAGGTGCTTTTGGCCGCGCCTCTGCCTACCCGCCCGCGCAATTGATGCAACTGCGCGAGCCCCAGGCGTTCGGCGTGCTCAATCACCATGAGGCTGGCATTGGGCACATCCACGCCCACTTCAATGACCGTGGTGGCCACCAGCACCTGCATGGCCCCGGACTGAAAGGCGGCCATCACGGCAGCCTTTTCCGCCCCCTTGAGGCGGCCGTGTACCAAGCCCACGCGGATGTTCGGCAGGGCCGCGGAAAGCTCCGCAAAACTCTGCTCCGCCGCCCGCAACTGCAAGATCTCCGACTCCTCGATGAGGGGACAGACCCAATAAATCTGCCGCCCGGCCCGCACCAGATCGCG
>JAJYQY010000126.1 GCA_021794385.1 Pseudomonadota bacterium
GGCTTCTAAGGTCTTGTAGTCTGTGGCGGGTTCGCCCGCTTTTACCGCCCCTTCGGGGGCGGTTTTTATTTGCTTTTTTGCCGTCGTGCCGCTATAAGAAAACCCGCAGCGCGGCTTTTGGCCTGCGCCCGTTTTCTTATGTCCGTCTCTGGGGAAGTCCGTGAATCGTAAAATCCGCAACATCGCCATCATCGCCCACGTCGATCATGGCAAGACCACCTTGGTCGATCAGCTCCTGCGCCAGTCGGGTACCTTTGCCGCCCATCAACATCTGGAAGAGCGGGTCATGGACAGCAATGACCTGGAAAAGGAGCGCGGCATCACCATCATGGCCAAGAATACCGCCGTGCAGTGGGGCGACACCCATATCAATATCGTCGATACCCCCGGCCATGCCGACTTCGGCGCCGAGGTGGAGCGGGTGCTGGGCATGGTGGACGGCGTATTACTCCTGGTAGACGCCGTCGAAGGCCCCATGCCCCAGACCCGCTTCGTCACCCGCAAGGCCCTGGAACTGGGCCTCAAGCCCATCGTGGTGATCAACAAGGTGGACCGCCCCGGCGCCCGCGCCGATTACGTCATCAGCGCCACCTTTGACCTTTTCGACAAGCTTGGCGCCAGCGAAGAGCAGCTCGACTTCCCCATCATCTACGCCTCCGGCCTGCAGGGCTACGCGGGCATGAGCCCCGACGTGCGCTCCGGCGACATGAAGCCCCTCTTTGAACTGGTTCTGAGCCACGTGGCGGCGCCGGAAGGGGACCCCGAGGGCCCCCTGCAGATGCAGATTGCCGATCTCGACTACTCCAGCTATGTGGGCCGTATCGGTATCGGCCGCATCCGTCGCGGCACCCTGCGTCCGGGCCAGGATGTCGTCCTCATCCATGGCGTCGACCAGACCCAAACCCGCGCCCGCATCCTCCAGGTCCTCGGTTTCAACGGCCTCAAGCGCGTGCCCTGGGAGCAGGCCACGGTGGGCGACATCGTTGCCGTCACCGGCATCGAGGACCCCTCCATCGGCGCCACCATCGCCGCCGTGGACTGCCCCGAGGCCCTGCCCTGGAAGCCCATCGACGAACCGACCCTCAATATGACCTTCCAGGTCAATACCAGTCCCTTTGCCGGGCGCGAGGGCAAGTTCGTCACCAGCCGCCAGTTGCGCGAGCGCCTCTATCGCGAATTGCTCATCAACGTCGCCCTGCGCGTCGAGGACACCGACAATGCCGATGTCTTCCTCGTCTCTGGTCGCGGCGAACTGCATCTGACCATCCTCATCGAAAACATGCGGCGCGAGGGCTACGAGTTGGCCGTATCCCGTCCCCGTGTCATCCAGCGCCAGGTGAACGGCGTCTGGGAAGAGCCCTATGAGGCCCTCACCGTGGACGTCGAGGAGCAGCACCAGGGGACGATCATGGAGCGCCTCGGCATCCGTCGCGGCGAGCTGCAGGACATGGTCCCCGATGGCCGCGGCCGCGTGCGCCTGGAGTACCGGATCCCGGCTCGGGGCCTTATCGGCTTTCACACCGAATTTCTCACGGCCACTTCGGGCACCGGCGTCATCAGCCATATCTTTGATAATTATGGCCCGGTCAAGGGGAACATCCCCGCTCGCAACAGCGGCGTACTCATCTCTGCGGAGGAAGGCGAGGTGGTGGGCTTCGCCCTCTTCAACCTGCAGGAGCGCGGCCGCATGTTCGTCAGCCCCGGCGACAAGGTCTACGAAGGCATGATCATCGGTATCCATACCCGGGACAACGACCTGGTGGTCAATCCCCTCAAGGAAAAGAAGCTCACCAATATGCGCGCCTCCGGCTCCGACGAGAACATCATCCTCGTCCCGCCCATTCGCCTTACCCTGGAGGCGGCGGTGGAATTCATCGCCGATGACGAACTGGTGGAGGCCACGCCCCAATCCATCCGCATCCGCAAGCGCTTCTTGACGGAAAATGAGCGCAAGAAGGCCGCCCGCAGCGGCGGGTGAGGCGCCTAACGACCTACAGTCCGACATCACTATCGTAGGAGCGGCCCATGGCCGCGACCTGCTGGCTACTCGCTACAGGTCGCGGCCATGGGCCGCTCCTACGGTTTCCGATGTGTCCTGGGTGTACTGTAGAGTATCATTGCTGAGAGGAACAACGTCAGCCCTGTGGGCCATCCTTTTGCAGCCGAATCAGGCGAAACCAGCCGTTCACGGCCGCCGGTTCGTCTGCAATGCAGTGCAAGTCCGGGCAGCGGGCCAGGATCTCCTCAAAGATCAGATCCGTATGGGTGGCAATGGGTCCGAGCAAGGGGCCGACCAGGCGGCGCAGGGGGGCTCTTTGCCCGGGGCGGAGAAACTTGTCCAGCACGAGGATCTGGCCGCCTGGCCGTAATACCCGCGCTGCCTCCCGCAGCGCCGCCGCCGCATGGGCGGTGACGGCGAGGATGAGATGCAGAACCACGGTGTCGAAGCTCGCGTCGGCGAAAGGCAGGACCTCGCAGTCGCCTTCCACCAGGAAGGCAGCGCCCTTGCCCCGCGCGCGCAGGAGCATGCCGTGGGTCAGGTCCAGACCCACGGTGACGCAGTCCTTGGGAATATAAGGCAGATCCAGGCCGGTGCCGACACCCACCAGCAGGATGCGGCTCGGCCCTTCGCTGGGAATATGGGCGAGACTACGCTGGCGTAAGGGCGCCGAGAACCCCGCCACCATGGCATCGTAGATGGGCGCCCAAATGCCATAGGCAGTGCGCAGACTGTGTGCGCTCAATGAAATACCGTGGCTACGGCCAGGCGAAAGGGGGGGATGGGCACTTCAAAGCTGCGCCCGTCGTCGGCTAGCATCTCATAGCTGCCGTGCATGCTGCCCACGGGCGTGGGCAAAACGGCGCCGCTGGTGTACTGAAAACGCTCTCCGGGGTGGAGCACGGGCTGCTCGCCGATGACCCCCGGCCCTCGCACTTCCTGCACATGCCCATCGGCATCGGTGATGATCCAGTGCCGGTTGAGCAGTTGCGCAGTGCGTTGCCCCTTGTTTTCAATGGTAACCTGATAGGCAAAGGCGAAATGCGTTTGTTCCGGGCTGGATTGCTCGGGCAGATAGCGCGTTTCCACGCTGATCGCGATTTCTGTGGGATGATCCATGGCCTGCTCCTGATGACCGACCGAGTCGGCTCAAATCAGGAATCAGTCTATAGGTCTACCGGTGACCTGCCAAGCGGGGCGAGACCGGCTTCAGGCACCGGATCGCGGGCGGTAGAGCATGACGATGCGGCCAATCCGGCCGACCAGATCCGCACCGCTGGCCGTCGTCAGGGCCGCGATCATCTCCGCCCGCTCCGCCGCTTCCAGGGCGGGCAGGCGCACCTTGATGAGCTCATGGGCATGGAGGGCGACATTCAGCTCCCCCAGCACACCGGGGCTGACCCCCTGATTGCCGATGATCACCACGGGCTTGAGCAGATGCGCGCGCCCTTTGAGTGCATGTCTTTGTTTGGCGTCAAGCATGGTATCCTCTGCCATCGGGACTCTGGAATGGGTATGGGCGGCTGCAATGTCATGGCCGGCCGGCCTCGGCAGGGCTGAGTGTACGGATTCGCGGGAAACAGGTCAAAAGCATTGAGCAAAAGCAAATCCAGCAAGCGCTGGCTTCAGGAGCATTTCAACGACCCCTTCGTGCAGCGCGCCGCCAAGGAGGGTTATCGTTCGCGGGCGAGCTACAAGTTATTGGAAATACAGGACAAGGACCGTATTCTTCGGCCGGGGATGCGGGTCCTGGATCTGGGGGCGGCGCCGGGCGGCTGGTCGCAGGTGGTCGCCCGGCTGATCGGCGGCAACGGGCGTCTGGTGGCCGTGGATCGTTTGCCCATGGATCCCATCCTGGGAGCGACGGTGATCTGCGGAGACGTTTACGACGATGCCATCGTGGCGGCGTGCGCGGAGGCCCTGGCCGGCGGCGCCGACTTGATTTTGAGCGATATGGCCCCAAATATGTCAGGGATAGCCAGCGTCGATCAGGCCCGTGCCATAGCCTTGGCAGACATCGCCCTGGACATGGCGCAACGCTGGCTGGTGCCCGGAGGGGCCTTGCTCATGAAGGTTTTCATGGGGGCCGGGGCCGAGGGCCTGCGCCGTGATTTGCGCCAGCACTTCCAGCGCATCGTGGTGCGCAAACCCGAGGCCTCCCGGGCACGCTCCGCCGAGCAATACTGGCTTGCCACGGATTTCAGGGGAGCAAAGCGCAAGCCCTTGTCAGGATCGGTATAGGAGGCTAAGATCAAAATATGGGCTTTGATTTAAAATCTGTCTAAATCCCCAAATGGGGGGGCATCTTAAATGAACAACGTATTAAAAAACGTGCTGCTGTGGGTGGCCATCGGGGTCATTCTTATGCTGGTTTTCCAGAACCTGAATCAGAGCAGCGCGCCGGCGCAGGTGATGGATTTTTCTACCTTCATCAGCAGTGTGAAGCAGGGGTCGGTGAGCGAGGTGACCATCAATGGCAACCGCATTGACGGTGCCCTCAGCTCCGGCCAGCAGTTCCGCGTCTATACGCCGCCCAATGACACCCAGTTGGTGCCCCAGTTGCTGACTGCCGGGGTGAAGATTTCGGTGAAACCACCGGAAGGGCAGTCCTTGCTGCTTTCCATCCTGATTTCCTGGTTCCCGATGTTGCTGTTGATCGGCGTCTGGATCTTTTTCATGCGCCAGATGGGCGGCGGCGGCGCGGGCGGGCGCGGGGCGATGACCTTTGGCCGCAGTCGGGCGCGGATGCTGACGGACGAGAACAATAAGGTCACCTTTGCCGACGTGGCGGGTGTCGAGGAAGCCAAGGAAGAGTTGGCCGAGATCGTCGACTTTTTGCGTGATCCGCAGAAATTCCAGCGCCTTGGCGGGCGTATCCCCAAGGGGGTGCTGCTCATGGGTTCGCCGGGCTCCGGCAAGACCTTGCTGGCCCGTGCCATTGCCGGCGAGGCCCGGGTACCGTTCTTTTCCATCTCCGGCTCGGATTTTGTGGAAATGTTCGTGGGCGTGGGCGCGTCCCGTGTCCGTGACATGTTCGAGCAGGCCAAGAAGCATGCCCCCTGTATCATTTTCATCGACGAAATCGATGCCGTGGGGCGCCAGCGCGGCGCCGGTTTGGGCGGCGGCAATGACGAGCGCGAGCAGACCCTCAATCAGCTCCTGGTAGAGATGGACGGTTTCGAGGGTACGGAGGGGATCATTGTCGTGGCTGCAACCAACCGTCCCGATGTGCTGGATCCGGCATTGTTGCGGCCCGGGCGTTTCGATCGCCAGGTAACCGTTCCCTTGCCCGACATTCGTGGTCGGGAGCAGATCCTGCAGGTCCACATGCGCAAGGTGCCGGTGGCACCGGACGTGGATGCCCGGGTCATCGCCCGCGGTACACCGGGCTTCTCGGGTGCGGATCTGGCCAACCTGGTCAATGAGGCGGCGCTGATGGCGGCCCGCAAGAGCAAACGCCTGGTGGACATGCACGATTTTGAAGACGCCAAGGACAAGGTCATGATGGGCGCCGAACGCAAGTCGGTGGTGATGAGCGACAAGCAGCGGGAAACCACGGCCTACCATGAATCCGGCCACGCGGTGGTGGCCAGACTCCTGCCGGGTACGGATCCGGTGCATAAGGTGACCATCATCCCCCGCGGCAGGGCCCTGGGCCTGACCATGCAGTTGCCCACGGAGGATCGCTTCAACTACGAGCGCAATGAGCTCCTCAATAACATCTCCATCCTCATGGGTGGTCGTATTGCCGAAGAGATCTTTCTCAACCAGATGACCACCGGTGCCGGTAATGACATCGAGCGGGCGACGGACCTGGCGCGGCGTATGGTCACCCAGTGGGGCATGTCCACCCTGGGCCCCATGGTCATCGGCGAAAAGGAGGAGGAGGTCTTCCTCGGTCGAGAGATCACCAAGCACAGCAACATCTCCGAAGAGACGGCGCGAACGGTGGATGAGGAGGTGCGTCGTATCATCCAGGACCAGTACCAGATTGCGCGGAGTCTCATCGAGGCTAACCGGGATAAGGTCGAGGGCATGGCCCGCGCCTTGCTCAAGTATGAGACCCTGGATTCCAACCAGGTCAACGATATCATGTCCGGACATGACCCGCGGCCTCCCCAGGAAGGGGGGGCAGGGCCAGCGCCGTCCAACCCGGACGGGGCCGTTGCCGATGCCGACAAGGCGGGTAAGCCCTTGCCCGGGCTGCAACCGGGAGAGCGGCCGGTCTGAGCGCACTGCTTGATTGTCAGGGGCGCCTGCTGGATCTGGGGCGCCCTTGCGTTATGGGGATTCTCAACATCACCCCGGATTCCTTCTCCGACGGAGGAGAGGCGCTGGGGGTGGATGCCGCCGTGGCCAAGGCCCACGCCCAGTGGCAGGCTGGTGCGGATATCCTGGACATCGGTGCCGAATCCACGCGACCGGGATCTCTTCCCGTGAGCGAAGAGGAGGAGTTGCATCGACTCTTGCCGGTCCTGGAAGCGGTGGCGGACCGCATCCCCATCCCCATTTCCGTCGATACCAGCAAGGCTGGGGTGATGCGTGCTGCCTGGGGACTGGGCGTCGGTCTGTTCAACGATATCACTGCTCTGCGCGGCGATCCGCTGGCCCTGCCGACGGCGGCTGAACTGGGTGCGCCGGTCTGCCTGATGCACATGCGTGGCCGGCCCCGGGATATGCAGCAGCTCACGCACTACGAGGATGTGCTTACGGAGGTGCGGGATTTTCTGGCGGAGCGTATCGATGCCTGCGTCAGGGGGGGCATTGCGCGGGAACGGATCGTGATCGATCCGGGTTTTGGTTTTGCCAAGGATTTGGGGGACAACCTGACCCTCTTGCGGCACCTGGATGCCTTGAGCGAACTTGGCTTGCCGATTCTGGCAGGTTTGTCGCGCAAGGCCATGATTGGCGCCATCACCGGTGCCGGGCTCGCGCAGGATCGCGTCATGGGGAGCGTCGCCGCCGCCCTCTGGGCACTTGGCAAGGGTGCCGTCGTCCTGCGGGTACATGATGTCGCAGAAACGGTTCAGGCCGTGCGGGTTTGGGGAGCGCTGGCGCATGCAAGGTAGTGGCAGGGGCCGTCCTTCCGGGCCGGAACTTCATTCGTGGCGCGACGCTTGCCGGCATTCGCAACGACCTTAGGAATCTCATGACAAGACAATGGTTTGGCACCGACGGGGTGCGCGGTACGGTAGGTGATTCCATCATCCATCCGGAATGGATTTTGCGTCTGGGTTGGGCTGCCGGGCATGTCCTGACGGCGGGGGTCGCCGGCCGTGCAAAAGTGATCATCGGCAAGGATACGCGGCTGTCGGGCTACATGCTGGAGTCGGCTCTGGAGGCCGGGCTGGCGGCGGCGGGAGTGGATGTCCTCCTCGTCGGACCGTTGCCAACGCCGGCCATCGCCTATCTGACGCGCACCCTGCGCGCCGCTGCGGGTATTGTCATCAGCGCCTCCCATAACCCTTTTCCCGATAACGGCATTAAATTTTTCTCCGCCGATGGCTACAAGCTGCCGGACCAGATGGAGGAGGAGATCGAGTCATGGATCGCTCGACCCATGACCCTCCCTAGCCCGGAAAAGCTGGGGAGGGCCCGGCGGGTGGAGGACGCGGCGGGGCGCTATGTGGAGTTTTGCAAGACCACCTTCCCGGCAGGAGAAGACCTGCGTGGCCTGCGACTGGTCCTCGATTGCGCCCATGGCGCCAATTATAAGGTGGCCCCCATGGTCTTCGGGGAACTGGGTGCCAGTCTCCGTCTGCTAGGCGCCGAGCCCAATGGTATCAATATCAATGATGGGGTGGGATCCACGGCGCCGGAAGCCTTGCGCGCGGAGGTACTACGCCAACAGGCCGATCTGGGGATTGCCTTCGATGGGGATGGTGACCGCCTGATCCTGGTGGATCATGACGGCGATTTTGTCGATGGCGACGAAATCCTCTTGCTCCTGGCTCGCGAAATGCAGGCCCGCGGCGGCCTGGCCGGGGTGGTCGGCACGGTGATGAGCAATCTCGCCCTGGAGCAGGCCTTGCATGCGCTGAATCTGCCTTTTGTGCGGGCCCCCGTAGGGGATCGCTATGTGCTTGAGGTCATGCGTCGGGAGGGTTATCCCCTGGGCGGAGAGTCATCGGGCCACATCATCACCCCCGCCAATAGCACGGGTGACGGCATCCTGGCCGCCCTGGGCGTGTTGGCCATCATGCGTCGGCGCGGGATGCCGCTGGCGGATCTGCGCCGGGGCTACCGGCCCTTCCCGCAGGTCCTTACCAGTCTGCGCCTGAGCGGGGGTGGGGACCTGCTCGCCCAGCCCCTGGCGCAGGGTTTCATTGCCAACGCCGAACAGCGCCTCTCGGGTTGCGGTCGCTTGCTGGTACGTCCGTCGGGGACCGAGCCCTTGCTGCGCATCATGGTGGAGGCCAGGGATGCCGCGCTTGCCGCCATGGTCGCCGACGAATTGAAGTCTGCCCTCACTCATCTCGCCTTACAAATTGACCCGGCGCAGGCGAGTCTTTAAACTGCTGCGGCTATAGTGGGAAAGGAAGGAAAAACGTGCGCCAGATCATGGTTGCGGCTAACTGGAAGATGAACGGCCTGAGTGCGGACGCCGTGCATTTGACGAGGGCTATCCTGGATGCGGGTCTGGACCCGACCCATCCCGAGGTGGTGATTTTCCCTCCGTATACCTTGCTCCACGTCGTTGCCCAGGAGGCCAAGGCGAGTGCCCTGCGCTGGGGTGGCCAAAACCTCTTTTGGGAACCCAGCGGTGCCTTCACCGGAGAGATTTCTGGCGCCATGCTGCGGGATCTGGGCTGCCGCTATGTGCTGGTTGGCCATTCCGAGCGCCGCCAGATCTTCGCCGAGACCGATGCCGACGTGGCAAAAAAATTGAGCGCGGCCCAGGCCGCCGGCTTGATCCCCATCGTTTGCGTGGGTGAGAGTGAGGGGGAACGGCTGGCGGGGGAGACCGAAGCCGTCCTGCAACGGCAGATGGAGCATATACTCCCTTATGTGGGCACTGGCGCCCAGCCCAATCTGGTGATCGCCTATGAGCCCATCTGGGCCATCGGCACCGGGCAGACGGCGAGTCCTGAACAGGCACAGCAGGTCCATGCCTTCATCCGCGGTCTCGTTGCCGGGCAGTCGGAGGCTTTGGCCAAACGCCTGATGATTTTGTATGGAGGTAGCGTGAAAGGCAATAACGCAGCCTCACTTTTCGCCCAGGCCGATATTGATGGCGGGCTGATTGGGGGGGCATCCTTGCAGGCGGGAGAGTTCCTGCAGATTTGCCGCGCCGCAGAAGCCAATGGTCGAGGAGGATAACGCAATGTATACCGCACTGATGGTAGTCCAGGTTCTATTGTGTATCCTGCTGGTAGCCCTGGTGCTGGTGCAGAAGGGGCAGGGTGCCGACATTGGCGCCGTTTTTGGCGGGGGTGCCTCCCAAACGGTATTCGGGGCGCGGGGCGCGGGCAACTTTTTGAGCCATATCACGGCCATTGTCGGTGCCCTGTTTTTTCTCAACAGCCTTGGGTTGGCCTATCTTTCCGATCATGCCCAAAGTAGTGTGGTATCCGGTATCGCGCTGCCCAGCACGGCGCCCAGCGCGGGGGCGGGCAGCAAGCCTGCGACCTCTCCGGCCGCCGCGCCTACGGTATCGGCGCCGGCGGGGAGCGCGGCATCCGCTTCCGGAGCGACGCCCAAGCCTTGACGCGTCCGCGATAGCATGAGAAAGTTCTCAACGTAAAGCCGAAGTGGTGAAATTGGTAGACACACCGTCTTGAGGGGGCGGCGGCGCAAGCCATACCGGTTCGAGTCCGGTCTTCGGCACCAAATTGCAGCCTTTGATGGCTGCTTTTTTGTCTCCAAAGTCTGATAACGCATTGATTTATTAATATAAAAATAAACTTATGACGGGTGCAGACAGGTGATCGGACGAGACCCTGCTGCGGCCTGCTTGGCGGGGGGTGGTGCGGATGTTGACTCACTATTTGCCAGTGCTCATCTTCTTGTTTATCGCGCTGCTGATCGGCGTGGTGCCGCTGATGCTGGGAGCGGCGCTGGGCCCCAGCAAGCCCGACAGCGAGAAATTGTCCCCTTATGAGTGCGGTTTTGAGGCCTTTGAAGACGCGCGCATGAAGTTCGATGTGCGTTATTACCTGGTGGCCATTCTCTTCATCCTTTTTGACCTGGAAATCGCCTTTCTTTTCCCTTGGGCCGTGGTTTTTAACCAGATCGGCCTGGTGGGCTTTGGGGCGATGCTGATCTTCCTAGGCATCCTGGTGATCGGGTTCATCTATGAATGGAAAAAAGGGGCGCTGGAATGGGAATAGAAGGCGTTCTGGACAAGGGCTTCGTTACCACCACCATTGATACGGTGGTGAACTGGAGCAGAACCGGGTCCCTTTGGCCCATGACCTTTGGGCTCGCCTGCTGTGCAGTGGAGATGATGCATGCGGGCGCCGCGCGCTACGACCTGGATCGTTTTGGCATCGTTTTCCGGCCGAGTCCGCGGCAGTCCGACGTCATGATCGTGGCCGGGACGTTGGTGAACAAGATGGCCCCGGCACTGCGCAAGGTCTATGACCAGATGCCGGAACCCCGCTGGGTGGTCTCCATGGGTTCCTGTGCCAATGGCGGGGGCTACTACCATTACTCCTATTCGGTAGTCCGCGGCTGCGATCGCATCGTCCCCGTGGATATTTATGTGCCGGGCTGTCCGCCGACTGCCGAAGCGCTGCTTTTCGGCCTGGTGCAGTTGCAGAAAAAAATCCGTCGTACCAATACGATTGCCCGGTGACCCATGACGGACCTACTGGAAAACTTGCATCTCCACATCTACGAGGGCCTCGGAGAAAAAATCCGCGATGCGCGCCTGCGCCTTGGTGAACTCACCATCGAGCTGGACCGTGAAGGCTTCTGGGCAGCCTGTCGCTGGTTGCGTGATGACTCGGCCTGCGCCTTCGATCAACTGGTGGATCTGTGTGGGGTGGATTACCGGGAATATGGCGACTCCCCTTGGGAGGGACCACGCTTTGCGGTGGTTTACCACCTCCTTTCCTTGCGCCATAACCAGCGGCTGCGGGTGCGCGTCTTCCTCGATGACGATATCCCGGTGGTGCCGTCCGTGGTGGATTTGTGGAGTTCCGCAAACTGGTTCGAGCGGGAGGCCTTCGATCTTTTCGGCCTGCTTTTCGACGGTCATCCGGATTTGCGCCGCCTGCTGACGGATTACGGTTTTGTCGGTCATCCTTTCCGCAAGGACTTTCCTCTGGTGGGGACCGTCGAAATGCGCTACGACGCGGACCGCCAACGGGTGATCTACGAGCCTACCCGCACCGAGGAGCGGGATGTGGTGCCGCGCATCATCCGTGCCGACGAGGAGGGTCGCTACAATGCCAGAAATCAATAATTTCACCATGAATTTCGGGCCCCAGCACCCTTCGGCCCACGGTGTGCTGCGTCTCGTCCTGGAACTGGATGGAGAAGTGATCGAACGCGCCGATCCCCATATCGGCCTGCTGCACCGTGCTACGGAGAAACTCGCCGAACACAAAACCTATCTGCAGGCGCTTCCCTATATGGACCGTCTCGATTATGTGTCGATGATGTGCAATGAGCATGCCTACTGTATCGCCATCGAACGCCTGCTGGGTGTGGACGTGCCGCTGCGTGCCCAATATATCCGTACCATGTTTGATGAGATTACGCGGGTTCTCAATCATCTCCTCTGGCTTGGGGCCTACGCCCTGGATGTGGGGGCCATGAGCGTCTTTCTGTACTGTTTTCGCGAACGCGAAGACCTGATGGACTGCTACGAGGCCGTGTCGGGCGCACGGATGCACGCTGCCTATTATCGACCCGGCGGCGTTTACCGCGATCTCCCCGAGATCATGCCCCAGTATCAGCCATCGCCCTATCGCGATGGCAAGCGCCTGAGCGAGCTCAACGCCAATCGCCAGGGCAGCCTCCTCGACTTTATCGACGATTTTACCCAACGCTTTCCCACCTATGTGGACGAATATGAGACGCTCCTGACGGACAATCGCATCTGGAAGCAACGCACGGTGGGGATTGGTGTCGTGAGTCCGGAGCGGGCCGTCCAACTGGGTTTTTCGGGTCCCATGCTGCGCGCCTCCGGCGTTGCCTGGGATCTGCGCCGGACCCAGCCCTATGCGGCTTACGATCGGGTGGATTTTGACATCCCCGTGGGCAGTGCCGGTGATTGTTATGATCGCTATCTGGTGCGCGTGGAAGAAATGCGGCAAAGCAATCGCATCATCGCCCAATGTGTGAACTGGCTGCGGCATAATCCCGGTCCGGTCCTGACGGACGATTACAAGATAGCCGCGCCCCATCGCGAAGAGATGAAGACGAGCATGGAAGCGCTCATCCATCATTTCAAGTTGTTCTCCGAGGGCTTTACGGTGCCGGCCGGGGAGGTCTATGCAGCGGTGGAGGCGCCCAAGGGAGAATTCGGTATTTATATGCTCTCCGATGGCGCCAACAAGCCTTATCGGCTGAAGATCCGGGCTCCCGGTTTCCCCCATCTGGCCGCCATGGATGAAATGGCCCGGGGGCATATGATTGCGGACGTGGTGGCGATTCTGGCGACCATGGATATTGTTTTCGGCGAAATTGACAGGTAAGCGATGTTATCGGAGCAGGCTCTTGCAGAAATCGCTCGGGAACGGGCTAAATATCCGGAAGACCGGGCCCAGTCGGCCTTGCTGGCGGCCCTGCGTATTGCCCAGGAGGATCAGGGTTTTCTCACGACGGAAGTGATGGATTACATCGCCCTTCTGCTGGGTATTGAACCCATCCGCGCCTACGAGGTGGCTACTTTTTACTCGATGTATGATTTGCAGCCCGTGGGTCGTCACAAAATCTGTGTATGCGGAAGTGTGTCCTGTTTTCTCCGCGATTCGGACCGGATCATCGCGCATCTGGAGGATCAACTGGGCATCAAGGTGGGCGAGACGACCCCGGATGGTCTCTTCACTTTACAGGAAGTGGAGTGTCTGGGAGCTTGCCTGGGGGCACCCATGATGCAGGTGGGCGACCGCTATTATGAGGATCTGACCAAGGATCGGGTGAATGGCATTCTCGCGGCGCTCCGTGAGGGAGGCGACGATGTGGGTTAATGGGGTTACCTTGCAAAATCGCGGCCTGGAAGATTCCCACCGCTTGGCGGTGTATGAGGCGAGCGGCGGCTACCGGACCCTGCGCGAGGTCCTGCTCCGGCCTGTTGCACCGGAACAGATCATTACAGAAATGAAAAAATCCGGACTGCGCGGCCGCGGCGGTGCGGGTTTCCCTACGGGCCTGAAATGGAGTTTCATGCCGAAAGGGGTTACCGGTACGAAATATCTGCTGTGCAACGCGGATGAGGGGGAACCCGGTACCTGCAAGGACCGGGATATCATGCGCTATGATCCGCACCGGCTCATTGAGGGGATGCTCATCGGTGCCTACGCCATGGGTGCGCGGGCGGGCTATATTTATATCCGCGGTGAATTCGTCGAGCCCATTCAACTCGTCGAGGCCGCCCTGGCCGAGGCCTATCAGGCGGGTTTGCTGGGAAATCATATTCTCGGTACCGGGTTTTCCTTTGATTTATATGTGCACCGGGGCGCCGGTGCCTACATTTGCGGGGAAGAAACGGCCCTCATGGAATCTATCGAGGGGAAAAAGGGCCAACCCCGTTTCAAGCCACCCTTTCCCGCGAGCTATGGGCTCTATGGCCAGCCCACCACCATCAACAATGTCGAAACCTTTGCTTCGGTGCCCGATATCATCAGCAAGGGAGGCGACTGGTTTCTCCGTCTCGGCAAGCCCAATAACGGCGGTACCAAGATTTTTTCCGTAACCGGCCATGTGCAGCGGCCGGGGAACTATGAAGTCCCTATGGGGACACCCTTCAAGGACCTTCTGGCCATGGCCGGCGGGCTTTTTCCGGAGCGGAAATTGAAGGCGGTGATTCCCGGCGGGACGAGCACGCCCATGGTGGCCGGCGAGGTCATGATGGATACGACGATGGATTATGATGCCATCTCCAAGGCGGGGTCTGCCCTGGGGGCAGGGTCGGTTATCGTCATTGATGATAGTGTCTGCATGGTGAAGACCGTGGAACGGATTGCGCGTTTTTATATGCATGAGTCCTGCGGCCAGTGCACCCCTTGTCGGGAGGGCATGGGGTGGCTGTGGCGGGTGATGCATCGCATTGAGCATGGTCAGGGCCGGGAGGAAGATCTGCAACTTCTGCTGGATGTGGGGGCACGCATCGAGGGCCGGACCATTTGCGCCCTGGCCGACGGGGGCGTGGCGCCGGTGGTGAGCTCCATTCGCCTTTTCCGCAGCGAGTACGAATACCACATTCAGCACAAGCGCTGTCTGGTGACGATGGGAGCAGGGTGATGCCGATTATTGAAATCGACGGTAAGCCGACCGAGGTTGCGGCGGGAACCACCATCATGGAAGCGGCGCAGACGCTGGGGATTTATATTCCTTTTTTCTGCTATCACCCCAAGCTTTCGGTGGCGGCCAATTGCCGGATGTGCCTGGTGGATGTGGAGAAGGCGCCCAAGCCCCTGCCCGCCTGTGCAACCCCCGTGGCCGACGGCATGAAGGTCTCCACGGCGTCCCGCAAGGCGAAAATGGCGCAACAGGGAGTGCTGGAATTTCTCCTCATCAATCATCCCCTGGATTGCCCTATTTGCGATCAGGGCGGCGAATGTCCTTTGCAGGACATCACCATGGGCTTTGCCAATCCCCATAGCCAGTATACGGAAGAGAAGCGGGTGGTGGAGGACAAGGATATCGGCCCCCTCATCGCCACGGAGATGACGCGCTGCATTCAGTGCACGCGCTGTGTGCGCTTTGGTCAGGAAATTGGCGGCATCATGGAGCTGGGGGCAACGGGACGTGGCGAGCGCATGGCCATTGGCACCTATGTGGCCCAGGCGGTGCGGTCCGAATTGTCGGGTAACATGATCGATTTATGTCCGGTGGGTGCACTCACCAGCAAGCCCTTTCGCTTTACGGCCCGAAACTGGGAGCTGAAACATACCCCGGGCATTTGCCCCCACTGTTCCACCGGCTGTCATCTGGATATTCAAAGTCGCGGCCGGGAAGTGATGCGGGTCTTGCCGCGACCGGCACAGGCCGTCAATGAGGAATGGATCTGCGACAAGGGACGCTTCGCCTATGCCGGGCTGGCGGCCGATGATCGCGTGACCCAGCCCCTGCTGCGGGTGGATGGCGAATGGCGTGAAGTGAGCTGGGCGGAGGCCCTTGATGCCGCCGTTGCCGGAATAGAACATCTCTTGCGTGCACATGGCGCCCAGCAACTGGGCGGGCTGATCTCGGCGCGAGCCAGCGTCGAAGAACTTTTCCTTTTCCAAGGATTGCTGCGCGGTATCGGCAGCCCGCATGTGGATCACCGTCTGACGCAGCAGGATTTTCGCGCCGACGCGGCCATGCCGCTCTACCCCGCCTTGAACATGGCCTTGGAAGATCTGGAACGGGAGCCGGTGATCATGATCTGTCACGGCTTCCCGCGTCACGAGCAGCCCCTGACCAATCATCGCCTGCGTAAGGCGGCCCTCGCGGGGGGGCAGATTTTTGTCTTGGCCGAGCAGGAGCGGGACTTCAATTACCCGGCAACGCAAATCGTTGCCGAGGCCGGGGCGGATGTCGATCTCTATGGACGGCTTTGCCACTATCTCCAGCAGCCTGAGCCGACCACCGAGCTGCAGGGCGATGCGGCCCTGGTAAAGGCGGCGCAGGCGCTCCGTGCGGCGGACAATCCCGTGATCCTGGTGGGCAGCGGCATCCTGCGCCACCCCCGGGCGGCCGAGCTTTTGTACTGGATCGAACAGATCGCCACCCTTGCCGGCGGGCGGATCGGCTGGTTGGGAGATGCCGCCAACAGCGCCGGGGCCTGGATTGCCGGCTGCATTCCCCACCGTCTTCCGGGCGGAGCCGCGAGTCCCCGGCAAGGGTTGCCGGCTGGGGCCATGTGGACAGCGGGGCTGAAAGGCTACGTCCTGATGGATTGCGAACCCACCCTGGATTGCTGGGATGGCGCCGCGGCAGAACATGCCTTGGGCGCAGCGGAGTTGGTGATCAGTATCGGCTGCTTTTCCCGGGAGGCGCAGCGCTATGCCCACGTCATTCTGCCGGCAGTCGCCTTTGGCGAAGGGGCGGGGCGCTATATCAACAATGAGGGACGTGAACAGCCTTTTCGCGCGGCAGTGCGGGCAGCAGGCGAAGCACGTCCGGGCTGGAAGATCCTGCGGGTGCTGGGCCACAGCCTGGGGGTGGAGGGCTTCGCCTTCACGGAGTTGGAGGAGGTGACCCGGGCATGGCAACGGGCAGTGGGCGAGTTCCCCCTCGATGTGACGCCCCTCGCCCCCTTCCCGCTCTGTGCATCCGGGGTGCAGGCGGTGCCGCCGCTGTTGCGCATGGGAGAATGGCCCTTGTATCGGAGCGATCCGCTGGTCCGGCGCTCGGTACCGCTGGCCCAGCAGGCTGTCGCGCGCCTGCACCCGGAGCAGGCAGCGGCCCTGCAACTGCGCCCCGGGGTCGTGGAAATCACGACGGCCAGCGGCAAAGTCCTGCTGCCGCTGGTCCTGGATCGCAAGATCCCCATGGGCGCCGTATGGGTGCCCATGGGCTTCCCGGAGACCCGGGACCTCGGACCGGCCGTGGGTCCCTGTGCGATCGCCTCTGCCCCTGCGGCCGCCGCTCTGGCGACGGTTTAGGAGGGCGCCGTGCATATCCAAGCCCTGCAAGACAGTTCCTGGTGGCCGGTGCTCTGGTCGGTGCTCAAGATTCTGGCGGTCGTGGTGCCTCTCCTGCTGGCCGTCGCTTACCTGACCCTCGCCGAACGCAAGGTCATCGGCTATATCCAGGTACGCCTCGGCCCTAACCGGGTGGGCTTCAAGGGTTCCTTGCAACCCATTGCCGATGCCATCAAGCTGCTTTTCAAAGAAATCATTATTCCCAGCAGCGCCAACCGCTTTCTGTTTCTGGCGGCCCCCGTACTGGCTTTTGTCCCTGCCATGCTGGTGTGGGCGGCCATTCCTTTTGGGCCGGGCATGGCGATCTCCGATATGAATGCCGGCTTGCTCTATGTGCTGGCCATTGCCGGCCTCGGGGTGTACGGGATTATCGTCGCGGGATGGGCATCCAATTCCAAATATGCCTTTCTGGGGGCCATGCGTGCTGCTGCCCAGTTGGTTGCCTACGAAATCGCCATGGGTTTTGCCCTGGTCGGGGTGTTGATGGTGGCGCAGACCCTGGATCTCAGCAAGATTGTGGAGGCCCAGGCCGGCGGGGGATTCTGGTCCTGGTATTGGCTGCCGCTCTTTCCCTTCTTTCTGGTTTACTTTATCTCGGGCGTGGCAGAAACCAATCGCGCCCCCTTTGATGTAGCCGAGGGGGAGTCGGAAATCGTGGCGGGATTCCATGTGGAATATTCGGGCATGGCCTTTGCGCTTTTTTTTCTGGCCGAATATGCGAACATGATTTTCGTTTCCATACTGACGGCCATCCTGTTTCTGGGCGGGTGGTATCCCCCCGTCAATCTGCCGCCCTTCACCTGGATCCCTGGCACGGGATGGCTGATCGCCAAAACGGCTTTCCTCCTCTTTGTCTTCTTATGGATTCGCGCCACGTTCCCGCGTTACCGCTATGATCAGATCATGCGGCTGGGATGGAAAGTATTCATTCCCGTGACCATCGCCTGGATCGTGGTCATTGGTATCGCCTTAGAGACGCCCCTGCGCGTACTCTTGCGCTGAGGAGAGGAAAGCGGATGCAATTCAAGCCGAGGCAGTGGTTCCAGACCTTCTTTCTCACCGAAATGCTGCGTGGCATGCAGCTCACCGGTCGCTATCTTTTCGCCCGGAAGATTACCGTGCAGTACCCGGAGGAGCGGGCGCCGCAGTCGCCCCGTTTTCGGGGCCTACATGCCCTGCGCCGCTATCCCAACGGCGAGGAGCGCTGCATTGCCTGCAAACTCTGCGAGGCCGTTTGCCCGGCCCTCGCCATAACCATTGAAAGCGAACAGCGTGATGATGGGACGCGGCGGACGACGCGCTATGACATTGACCTGAGCAAATGCATTTTTTGTGGGTTATGTGAAGAATCCTGTCCCGTAGACTCCATCGTCGAAAGCCGGGTTTTTGATTATCATGGCGAAACCCGGCCCGACCTGATTTATACCAAAGACATGCTCCTGGCCAACGGCGATCGACTGGAGGCAGAACTCGCCACCGATCGTGAATCCGATAGCCGTTATCGATGATAAGGAGGAAAACGGGATGACGCTGAATATAACCTCCATACTGTTTTACGCCTTTTCCCTCGTTCTCCTGGGGGCGGCGACCATGGTGGTCATCGCGCGCAACCCGGTATATGCCACCCTCTATCTGGTGCTGACATTTTTTAGTGCCGCAGCGATTTTTCTCCTGCTCGGAGCGGAATTTCTCGGACTGATTCTGATTCTGGTATATGTCGGTGCGGTCATGGTGCTGTTCCTTTTCGTCGTGATGATGCTGGATATTAATCTGGCACGACTAAAGGAGGGCTTTCTCAGTTATCTACCCTTGGGGCTGGCCATTGCCGCCCTCGGTGTCCTGGAACTGGCGATGGTGTATTGGACGGCACCCATGGGTCAGGTCCCGGCGCCCGCGCCCTTCCCCGGGAATTACGACAATACCCGCGCACTGGGCTACGTCTTGTATACCCAATATCTCTATCCCTTTGAAATAGCCGCGGCCATACTCCTGGTGGCCATTATCGCGGCCATTGCCCTGACCCTGCGGCGGCGCAGCGGGAGCAAGAATCAGCGAACGGAGGAGCAACTGCTGGTCCGGGCCAAAGACCGGGTACACCTCGTTGATTTGCGTATAAAAAAACATTAGGGGTGCTCTATGCCAACATTGTCGTCGTACCTCATCCTTGCAGCGCTCCTTTTTTCCATTGGGGTGATCGGCATTTTTCTCAACCGGAAAAACGTGATCATCCTGCTGATGGCCATCGAATTGATGCTCTTGGCCGTCAATATCAACCTGGTCGCGTTTTCTTATTATCTCGGCAATCTGGCTGGACAGATCTTCGTCTTTTTCATTCTCACGGTGGCGGCAGCCGAGGCGGCCATCGGATTGGCGATCCTGGTGGTGTATTTTCGTAATCGGCACAGCATCAATGTGGACGATATTGACGAGCTGAGGGGGTGAGATGTTCGTTTTTGACTGGCTGAGGCTGTTCCCGGCCCTCCCGATCTACCTGGCCATTCCCCTGGCGCCCCTGCTCGGGTCGCTGATCGCCGGTCTGGGGAGCCGCCAACTGAAAGAAAAGGCCCACTGGGCACCCATTGCCGGCGTGGCCATTGCCTTTTATCTGGCGCTGTTCGTGCTGTGGCAGGTCACCCGGGGGGTGACCTTTTACGGGAATGTCTATACCTGGGGCGTCATTGGCAATCTCCCCCTGAATATCGGCTTTGATATCGATGCGCTGACGGCAGTGATGCTGGTGGTAGTGACTTTCGTGTCTCTCTGTGTGCATGTATATACCGTTGGCTATATGCATGGAGATCCTGGGTATGCGCGATTCTTCAGTTATATCGCGCTGTTTACCTTTGCGATGATCATGCTCGTGATGAGCAATAATTTTCTGCAACTGTTTTTCGGCTGGGAAGCCGTGGGTCTGGTGTCCTATCTATTGATCGGTTTCTGGTTTCAGCGGGAGAGTGCCAACGCGGCGGCCATCAAGGCGTTTATCGTCAACCGGGTGGGGGACTTTGGCTTTCTCCTCGGTATCGCCGCCATTTACAGCTATTGCGGAAGCCTGGATTACCGTGCGGTTTTCGCACAATTGCCCAATCTGGTCGGCCAGACCGTCGAAATCATTCCGGGGCATCCATGGAGCGTGATCACCTGGATCGCCATTTTGCTCTTCATCGGCGCCATGGGAAAGTCGGCCCAGGTGCCCCTGCACGTCTGGTTGCCGGAGTCCATGGAAGGTCCGACCCCCATATCGGCGCTGATTCATGCCGCCACCATGGTGACGGCGGGCATCTTCATGGTCGCCCGGATGTCGCCCATCTATGAATTGTCGGCGACGGCGCTGTCGGTGGTCCTGATGGTCGGTGCGATCACGGCGCTGTTCATGGGTCTGATCGGGCTGGTGCAAAATGATATCAAGCGCATCATTGCCTATTCCACCTTATCCCAACTGGGCTACATGACGGCGGCGCTGGGGGCGTCGGCATTCTCGGCGGCCATCTTCCACCTCATGACCCATGCCTTTTTCAAGGCCCTGCTCTTTCTCGCGGCGGGTTCGGTGATCCACGCCATGAACAATGAGCAGGATATTCGCAAGATGGGCGGGTTGGGGCGTTACATGCCCGTTACCTACGCGACCTTCCTCATCGGTAGCCTAGCCCTTGCGGGTATCCCGCCCTTTGCCGGATTTTTCAGTAAGGATCTGATCATCGAAGCCGTGGGCTTGGCGCACGTGCCGGGGGCGGGGTTGGCCGAGTTCTTTCTGGTGGCAGGGGTGCTGGTCACGGCGCTTTACACGTTTCGCCTGTTCTTTCTGGTCTTTCATGGCCAGCCCCGGATGGATGCCCATACCCGCAGCCATCTCCACGAGTCGCCCCGGGTGATCACCGTTCCCTTGCTGGCCCTGACTATTCCTTCCATTTATGCCGGTTGGGCCTATATCAAGCCCATTGGTCTTGGTTCGTTTTTTCAAGGCGCCATTACCGTGGCACCGCAATGGAATGGCATCGGCGAGATCGCTTCCCACTGGCATGGATCTCTCTTTTTCATGATGCATGGCTTGATCAGCCTGCCCTTCTGGCTCGCCATCATCGGCATCGTCACGGCGGCTTACCTCTACCTCATACTCCCGGGACTACCCGTGGTGCTGGCTCGGGCACTGCGGCCCCTCACCTGGATTCTGGAGCACAAGTATGGCTTTGACACCCTGAACCGCGTGGTTCTGGTCAATGGCGTATTGTTCTTCGGGCGCCTGTTTTGGCGGGTGGGTGATGTCCGCATCATCGACGGGATCATGGTGAATGGTACGGCACGGGAAGTGGTGAAGGCAGCCCTTTTATGGCGGCGGGTTCAGAGTGGCTATATCTATCACTATGCCTTTGCGATGATTATAGGGTTGATCATGCTAATGACGTATTTTGTCGTGATGAGGAGCTAGCCCATGGCGAATTTCCCGCTCCTCAGTCTGGCCATCTGGACGCCGGTGATCGGTGGCATCCTCACCCTGGCCGTCGGCGACCGGCGGGCGGGGGCCGCGCGCTGGGCCGCGCTGATTTTTTCCATTATGGCCTTTGTGGTGACGATTCCTCTGTATACGGGTTTTAACGATCACACCGCGGCGATGCAGTTCAGTGAACATGCGGTCTGGATCCCCTCCCTGAATATTCATTATCACCTTGGCGTGGACGGTATTTCCCTGTGGTTCATATTGCTGACCAGCTTTTTGACGATACTGGTCGTCATCAGCTCATGGACCAACATTCAGCAGCGTGTCGCGCAATATATGGGAGCCTTTCTCATCATGGAAGGATTGATGATCGGCGTATTTTGCGCGCTGGATGCCATTCTTTTCTATGTCTTTTGGGAGGCCATGCTGATACCCATGTTCCTGATCATCGGCATCTGGGGTGGCCCCAATCGCGTCTATGCGACGATCAAGTTTTTCCTGTATACCTTTCTCGGTTCGGTGTTGATGCTGGTGGCCCTGCTGTACCTGTATTTTCACGCGGACCACAGCTTCAACCTGCTGACCTTCCAGCAGATCCCCCTCGGATCGACAGCACAGATCCTGATTTTTATTGCCTTCTTTCTGGCCTTTGCGGTGAAGATCCCGATGTGGCCGGTGCATACCTGGTTGCCGGATGCGCATGTTGAGGCGCCGACGGGCGGATCGGTCATCCTCGCGGCGGTGATGCTGAAAATGGGTGCCTACGGCTTTCTGCGTCTCAGCTTGCCCATCGTGCCGAATGCCAGTCGGGAGCTGGCGTGGATCATGATCGGATTGTCGCTGATCGCCATTATTTATGTCGCCTTGGTCGCCGTCGTCCAGGAAGACATGAAGAAGCTCATTGCCTATTCCTCCATTGCGCACATGGGTTTTGTCACGCTGGGGTTTTTCGTCTTCAATGCGGTAGCCATCGAGGGCAGTGTCATCCAGATGCTGTCCCACGGCTTCGTGAGCGCCGCCATGTTCTTGTGTGTGGGGGTGCTATACGATCGCATGCATACCCGCGAGATCAAGGCGTATGGTGGCGTGGTGAATACCATGCCCGTATTTGCCGCCCTGATGATGCTTTTTGCCATGGCCAACGTGGGTCTGCCGGGCACCTCCGGTTTCGTGGGCGAATTCATGGTCATCCTGGGGACTTATCAGGTGTATCCATGGGCCGCGATTCTTGCCGCAACCAGCCTGATTACGGGTGCAGCCTATACCTTGTGGCTCTTCAAGCGGGTAATTTTCGGAGCCGTAACGCATCCTGCGGTGGCGGTGTTGAAGGATGGCAACGGCCGGGAGATATTGGTCCTGGGCTCGCTGGCTTTTTTCACCCTGTTGCTGGGTATCTGGCCGGCTCCCTTTCTCGATATTCTCCATAGTTCTGTTCAACACCTGGTTGAACAGGCGGCCATTAACAAAATTCCGGCGTAAAGGATTTCCCCATGACCGACATCACCGCGCACTGGACATTGGCTCTACCGGAGATCTGGGTATTGAGCATGGCCTGTGTGACTCTCCTGGCGGATCTCTTTTTCGCGGCGAAACTGCGCAATATCGCAGCCGTGCTGACAGGGCTGACCCTGGTGGGCGCTGCCGCCCTGACCTTTATGCTCATGGGGCAAAGGGGTGCCGCATTCAACGGGATGTTCATTGCGGACCCCTTTGCCAATGTAACCAATTTATTTAGTTATCTGTCGGTGTTTCTGGTGGTGGTCTATTCCGGCCGCTATCTCCGTGAACGGGGGCTGTATCGGGGGGAGGTCTTCGTGCTCCTCCTCTTTGCCCTGCTGGGGGTCATGATCATGGCATCCGGCGGAAACCTCCTGACCATTTATCTGGGGCTGGAGTTGCTGGCCCTCAGTCAATATGCGCTGGTGGCCATGTATCGGGATAGCCTGGTGGCGACGGAAGCGGGTCTCAAATACTTTGTGCTGGGCGCGCTGGCGTCCGGCCTGCTCTTGTATGGCATGTCCCTGCTTTATGGGTTGACCGGC
The DNA here is from genome assembly GCA_021794385.1 of Pseudomonadota bacterium. GTDB lineage: Bacteria > Pseudomonadota > Gammaproteobacteria > Acidithiobacillales > Acidithiobacillaceae > Acidithiobacillus_B. The sequence continues at coordinate 23,278 of JAJYQY010000126.1, forward strand.
AGCCTCGATGTGCAGGATATTGCCGCTGGCTTGGTCAACGTGACCGGTTCCAACCTGGTCCTGGTTTTTGCCATGGTATTCATCACGGCTGGCATTGCTTTCAAGCTGGGCGCGGCGCCTTTTCATATGTGGCTGCCGGATGTTTATCAAGGGGCGCCGACGGCGATCACCCTATTTCTGGCATCAGCACCCAAGCTGGGCGCATTCGCCCTGATCATCCGTCTGCTGGTGGACGGCGGTTATGGAGTAATGGCGGTCTGGCAACAGATCTTCATCGTCCTCGCCCTCGCTTCGCTGGTGGTGGGAAATGTGATTGCCATCGCCCAGGGCAATATCAAACGGATGTTGGCGTATTCCACCGTGGGGCATGTGGGATTCTTGTCCCTGGGGGTCCTGGCCGGCACCCTGAACGGTCTTGCCAGCGCGCTATTTTATACGGTGGTGTACGTGCTGATGTCCCTCGCGGGTTTTGGCATGATCCTGCTTTTGACCAGGGCGGGCTTCGAGGCTGAACGGATTGATGACTTCAAAGGCCTGGCCCAACGGAAACCCTGGTATGCGGCGATGATGCTCATTATCATGTTTTCCATGGCCGGCGTTCCCCCCACGGTGGGGTTCTACGCGAAGCTCGCGGTATTCCAGGCGGTTATCGATGCGGGATATGTCTGGATCGCAGTTATTGGTGTGCTACTGGCAGTTATTGGCGCATTTTATTATCTCCGGGTGGTCAAGGTGATGTATTTTGATGCGCCAGAGGATGCCGCTCCGGAGATCGCGCGCGATGATGTGGCGGCGGCCTTTATGAGCGTCAACAGCGTGGCGTTGCTGATCCTCGGTATCTTACCGGGGCCGTTGATGGCCTTTTGCATTTATGCCCTGCAGGGAGTGATATAATGAATATTCATCAGCTTGTTATCGGCTATATTGCCCTAGCCTTTGTCGCCGCCAATTTGCCCTGGTTGAGTGCCCGGGTATTCTTGTGGTTTTCCCCACGGCAGGGAAAGGCATTTTTCTGGTATCTGGCTGAATGGCTGGTTTTATACCTGGTGGTGGGTATTATCGGCTTTGGCCTGGAGCGGATCGCGGATGGTCAGATGCAAGGGCAAGGGTGGCAGTTTTATGCGATTGCCGCGTGCATGTTTGCAGTGTTTGCGATACCGGGATTTATCTGGCGATTTAATGTCTTGCCGTTGCTGCGTAGCTCTTGACGCGCAATCTCGGACTTGGTATTTTTGCACCTCGCAGGCGCGTAGCTCAGGGGGAGAGCGCTACCTTGACACGGTAGAGGTCGGCGGTTCGAAACCGCCCGTGCCTACCATAACCCGCACCGGGGGGCCATGCTCGCTGGTGCTTTTTCTTTGGGGGGTTCATGCCGGACCTACAGCTGCCGGATGGCAGTCTTCGTCACTTTGATGCGCCCGTTAGCGGACTGCAGCTTGCCCAATCCATTGGGCCGGGCTTGGCCAAGGCAGCGCTGGCGATCAAGGTCGATGGCGTGCTGCAGGACCTTTCCGAGCCCATTATCCATGACGCTGCGGTAGCGATCATCACCAGGGATGCCCCGGAGGGACTGGAGATCCTGCGTCATTCCACGGCCCATTTGCTGGCGCAGGCAGTCAAATCCCTGTATCCAGAAGCGCAGGTCACCATCGGCCCCAGCATCGATAACGGCTTCTACTACGATTTTGCCTTTCCGCGAGGATTCACCCCGGAAGACCTGGCGGCCATCGAAGCGCGAATGCAGGATCTGGTGCGGGCCGATCTCCCGGTACGGCGGGAGGAACTGGACCGGGATGCGGCCATCGCCCTCTTTGAAGGGATGGGGGAATATTACAAGGTCGAAATTATCCGTGCCATTCCCGCCGGTGAAACCCTGAGCTTGTATCGGCAGGGCGATTTTGTGGATCTCTGCCGTGGACCGCATGTTCCGGCGACGGGCTTGCTCGGGGCTTTCAAGTTGACGCGGGTGGCGGGCGCCTACTGGCGGGGGGATGCGCGCAATCCCATGCTGCAGCGGATTTATGGGACCGCGTGGCCGGATCAGAAGGCCCTCGATGCCTATTTGCGGCAGTTGGCCGAGGCGGAGAGGCGCGATCACCGGCGTATCGGCACGGAGCTGGAGTTGTTCTCCATACAGGAGGACGCCGGTGGTGGACTGGTGTTCTGGCACCCCATGGGGGCGCGGGTGCGGCGGGTGGTGGAGGACTTCTGGCGGACGGCCCATGTCGATGGCGGCTATGAGCTCCTGTACACGCCCCACATCGCCCACGAGCAGCTCTGGTTTACTTCGGGGCATAAGGACTTTTATAGCGAGTCCATGTTCCAGGCCATGGAGGATGAGGGGCAGCCCTATCAGCTCAAGCCGATGAACTGCCCATTCCACATCCTGATTTACAAGGACAGGATGCACTCATACCGAGATCTACCCATGCGTTGGGCAGAGCTGGGTACGGTGTACCGTCATGAAATGTCCGGCGCCTTGCATGGTCTGATGCGCGTGCGCGGCTTTACGCAGGATGACGCCCATATCTTTTGCAGGCCCGATCAGATCGAGGCGGAGATCGTGGGAGTCCTGGAGCTGATTCAGGAGATCCTCGGGGCCTTTGGCTTTGATCGGTATGAAATCAATCTCTCCACCCGCCCCGAGCACTCGGTGGGGAGTGATGCCATCTGGGAGGCGGCCACCGGCGCCCTGCGCAATGCGCTCGACAAAAAGGGCATGGCCTATGCGGTGGATGCGGGCGGCGGCGCCTTTTACGGGCCCAAAATCGATCTGAAGATCGAGGATGCCATCGGGCGGAAGTGGCAGTGCAGTACGGTGCAACTGGATTTCAACCTACCGGAACGCTTTGCCATGGAATATGTGGCCGAAGACGGTTCGCGGCAGGCGCCGATCATGATTCATCGGGCGATCTTCGGTTCGCTGGAGCGCTTTTTTGGTGTCCTGATCGAGCATTATGAGGGGAAATTCCCATTGTGGCTGGCTCCGGTGCAGGCCGTGGTTCTGCCCATCAGCGAGCATCAGGCCGATTATGCGGGGAGGGTGCAGCGGCAATTGCTGGAGGCGGAGCTGCGTTGCGATTTGGACTTGAGAAACGAGAAGATCGGCTATAAAATACGCGCCCACACTTTACGCCGTATTCCCTTCCTCCTGGTGGTGGGGGAGCGCGAGAAAGAGGCGGGCACCGTCGCCGTGCGTACCCGTGACGGCCTGGATTTGGGTAGCGTGGCCGTGGCTTCAGTGCTTGAGGCATTGCGGTTGATGAATCAGCGGCGTGTCAACGTCCTGGACTGGCAAGGCGAGCGAGGGGGATAAAGCGATCGCGACGGAAAAAGAAATTAATATCAATCGGGAAATCACGGCGCAGCGGGTGCGACTGATCGACGCGGAAGGGCAGCAGATGGGGGTCGTTTCCTTGACGGAGGCCCTGGCGGCTGCCGAGGCGGCTGAGTTGGATCTGGTAGAGATAGCCCCGCAGGCGGATCCGCCGGTTTGCCGGGTCATGGATTTTGGCAAATTCAAATTTCAGGAAAGCAAGCGTCTCCACGATGCCCGGCGTAAACAGAAGCAGACGCAGGTCAAGGAGATCAAGTTCCGGCCGCGAACGGACGACGCAGACTATCAAATCAAGTTGCGTAATATCCTCCGTTTTCTGGAGGATGGCGACCGGGCGAAGATCACCTTGCGGTTTCGGGGGCGCGAGATGTCTCATCCGGAACTGGGGATGGAGTTGCTCAGCCGGGTAGAAAATGATCTGACGGAAGTGGGTGTGGTAGAGCAGCGACCACGATTGGAAGGGCGACAAATGGTGATGATTGTCGCGCCGCGTAAAAAATAGGAGGCTATCATGCCAAAAATGAAGACCAACCGCGGGGCGGCCAAGCGTTTCAAGCGCACCGGCTCCGGTAAGTTCAAGCATCGTCAGGCTTTTTTGAATCATATCCTGACGAAGAAATCGACCAAGCGGAAGCGCCATTTGCGCCATACCATCGTTGCCGCCGGCAGCGATCAGGCCAACTTGCGACGTTTGCTGCCGTACGGCTAAGGTGAAAGGAGTAGAACAATGGCGAGAGTAAAGCGCGGCGTTACAGCCCACGCCCGGCACAAGAAGGTTCTCGAACGGGCCAAAGGGTTTCGGGGACAGCGGAAGAGCAATTATCGCATCGCCCATCAGGCAGTGATGAAGGCGCTGATGTATGAATATCGTGATCGGCGGACCAAAAAGCGGGATTTCCGCAGTTTGTGGATTGTGCGCATCAATGCGGCGGCGCGGGCTGAGGGTTTGACCTATAGCCGTTTTGTCAGCGGTTTGCACCATGCCGGCATTCAGTTGGATCGTAAGGTCCTGGCGGATCTCGCTGTTCACGACAAGGCCGCGTTCAGCCGCATCGTGGAGGTAGTGAAGGCGCAGTTGGCCGCCTGAGTGTCTGCGGGGAGCAAGGCGGGAAACGAGATGGATGCAGGAAGGTTGCTTCCTCTGGAGGAGGCGGCACGGGCTATACGTGCCGCCTTTGATTTGTCTGCCCTTGAGCAGTTGCGGGTGCAGTATCTGGGGAAAAAAGGCACGCTGACGGCCGCTTTGCAGAATCTATCCCGACTGCAAGGCGAGGAGCGGCGGGCGGCCGGATTGGCGCTCAATCAGGCGAAGTCCGAAATCCAGGCGCTGTTGCAGGCCCGGAAGGACGAACTCCAGGTGCTCGCCCTGGAGGAACGGCTGGGCGCGGAAAGGCTGGATGTGACCCTGCCGGGTCGGGGGCGGGCCGGTGGGACCATGCATCCCATTGTGCAGACCCTGGAGTGGATCAAGACCTATTTTCTGGGCTTGGGTTTCCTGCCCAGTGACGGGCCGGAGATCGAGGACGATTATCACAACTTCGAGGCCCTCAACATTCCCGCCGACCATCCGGCGCGGGCCATGCACGATACCTTTTACCTGGATGCGAACCGGGTTCTGCGTACCCATACCTCACCGGTCCAGATCCGCTTTCTCGAAACCCATGAACCGCCCCTGCGGATGATTGCCACCGGGCGAGTTTACCGCCGCGATTCGGACTTGACCCATACCCCCATGTTTCATCAAGTGGAGGGCTTGTTGTTGGACGAGCAGGCCAGCTTTGCCGATCTGCGCGGGCTGCTGCAGGATTTTTTGCAGGCCTTTTTTGATCGTCCGGATCTGCCGGTACGTTTTCGTCCGTCCTACTTCCCCTTCACCGAACCCTCCGCCGAGGTGGATGTGGGTTGCGTGATCTGTGGTGGCCAGGGGTGCCGGGTCTGCAAACAAAGCGGTTGGCTGGAGGTGCTGGGTTGCGGAATGGTGCATCCGGCCGTCCTCCAGAAGGCGGGAGTGGATGGCGAGCGTTTTACCGGTTTCGCCTTCGGTTTGGGTGTGGAGCGCCTGAGCATGCTGCGCTATGGTGTGAATGACCTGCGCCTCTTTTTTGACAATGATCTGCGCTTTTTGAAACAGTTTTCCTGAGGATCCGGCATGCGCGTCAGCATCCAGTGGTTACGAGAGATGCTCGATACTCCATGGGATATCGAGGAAATCGCCCGCCGCCTGACCATGGGTGGCATCGAAGTGGAGGGCATTGAAGAGGCGGCGCCGCCATTTGCGCAGGTGGTGGTAGGACAGGTGCTGGCCGTGGAGGCCCACCCCCGGGCGGATAAATTGCAGGTGGCCGCGGTGGATGCCGGCGATGGGCGGATACGGCAGGTGGTGTGCGGCGCGGCGAATCTCGTGCCGCAACTGCGCGTGCCCCTGGCGCTGCCGGAAGCGGTGCTGCCCGGTGACCGAATCATCGCGGCCGATACCCTGCGTGGGGTCCTGTCCGAGGGGATGCTGTGCTCGGCCGGGGAATTGGGCCTGGAAGATGGAAGCAGCGGCCTGCTGGTCCTGGATCATGATGCCCCCATCGGTATGGATTTGCGGCGCTATCTGGGGCTCGATGATCGGATTCTGACCCTGGGTATCACGCCCAACCGCGGCGATGCCTTGTCCATGCTGGGGGTGGCGCGGGATCTGGCCGCTCTGGGGGCGGGTACCCTGCGGCCGCTACCCGACCATGATGATGCGCCGTGGCCCCAGGTACTGGGTGGCCAAGGTACCTTTACGCCGGCCCGGGCGGGGCTGGACCTCGGCATTCAGGTCCTGGACCCGGCCGCCTGTCCGCGCTATTGCGCCCTCGTCCTGGAGGGCTTCCAGCCAGGGCAGCGGGTGCCCGACTGGTTGCGGGAACGGTTGCGGCGGGCGGGGCAACGCATGGTGCACCCTATCGTGGATGTGATGAATTATGTGATGCTGGAACTGGGGCAACCCTTGCATGGCTTTGATGCCGAGCAGGTGCAGGGAGGGGTAGTGGTACGTGCGGCTGCGGCTGGTGAACAACTGGATGCCCTAGACGGCCAGATCCTGGCGCTGGAGCCGGACATGCTGGTCATCGCCGATCGTGTCGGGCCGGTGGCCTTGGCCGGCATCATGGGTGGGCAGCGCACGGCCGTTAGCCAAAAGACCCGGCGTATACTGCTGGAGTCGGCGTTCTTCGCCCCCAAAGCGGTGCAGGGACGGGCGCGGCGTCTGGGTCTGCAAACAGAGGCGGCCCTGCGCTATGAGCGGGGTGTTGATTTTGATCTGCCCATGATGGCCGCCGGCCGGGCATCGCGCCTGTTGCGCGGTATCCTTGGTGCGCGATTGCGGGATGGTCGCTGCCTGGTGGATCCCGCTGCCTTGCCAATGCGTGAGCCGATCCTGCTGCGGCGGGCGCGGCTGTCTCGGATACTCGGTCTGCCCATTGCCGATGCGCAGGTGGAGTCGGGGCTTTTGCATCTGGGTATGGAGCCCGAAGGGACGGAGACGGGTTGGCAGGTCGTGCCCCCGGCCCATCGCTTTGATTTGCGCATAGAGGCGGACCTCATCGAGGAAGTGGGACGGATCTACGGCTATGAGCACCTGCCCGCCCATCGCCCGCGCGGCATTCTGGCGCCCGTGCCCATGCCCAAGGCGCCGCTGGAGAGCACCTTGCGCCAAAGCATGTTGGGGCGGGATTATCATGAGGTCATTACCTATAGTTTTATC
>JAJYQY010000123.1:0-2756 GCA_021794385.1 Pseudomonadota bacterium
ACCGAACTGCAGAAAAAAGGCTTTAGCGCCTGTGTGGCCACGTTGCCGCAAAACCGCCTCTACCGCGTACTGGTAGGTCCCCTGCCCAGCCGTTTTGCCGCCAGCAACGTCACCGCCCGCATCGCCCAGCTCACCGGCCGGCAGGGCTATCCCCAGCACTGGCCAGGGACGCAGTAAACGCCACCAGGGGGCGTAGAGCCCCCATTTTCCATCATCCCAAAAACGGCGGTTGACGGATCCAGGATCATCCCATAGGGGCGGGCTTCGGCGTCCGCCCCTGCCATTTTAGCGACCGGCCCGCCCGGTTCATGGGCAATCACACCCTAAAGTTTTCCCCGAATGTGTCGTAAAGAAGGTAACGAGGCAAATGCCAAGGGCGCCTCCAGCTCGGTATGGGATTTGCTTATAGGCCTGACACGTGGCACTTGAGAGAAGCAAGACAGCCGATGTTTTCTTCGAAAAAGTATCACCCCGATAAAGGCCCGCACCGGGCCAAGGCAAATGGAAAAGGGTAAAATTCATGGGTATTGATCAGGTAGATAAAAACATCCACATCCTGGTAGTGGACGATTTTTCCACCATGCGGCGGATCGTGCGTAATCTCCTGCGCGAGATCGGCTTCGCCAACTTCGACGAAGCGGAGGACGGGGTGCAGGCGCTGCAAAAGTTGCGTAACCGGCCCTTCGATTTTGTCGTGACCGATTGGAACATGCCCAACATGCAGGGCATCGACCTCCTCCGCGCCATTCGCGCCGACCCCCAGCTCAAGCATATCCCCATCCTCATGGTCACCGCCGAAGCCAAGCGCGAAAACATCCTCGAAGCCGCCCAGGCCGGCGTCAATGGCTACATCGTCAAGCCCTTCACCGCCGAAACCCTGCGCGAAAAACTCGACGCCATCTTCAAACGCTTGCAAGCCGCCGCAGGAGCCTCGCAATGAGCGAATCCGTCAAAAAACCGTCCGACCCCGCGCGCCTGCTCAGCGAGGCCGATCTCCTCCTCCGGGAAGGCTTGAGGCGCATTGCCAGCGCCCAATCGGACCTGCCCGATGCCCAATCCCCCCTGGAAGAGGCCCTGCGCCTGACCGAGGAACAGGCCATGGCCACCATCGCCGCCGTCGAACGGGCGCAGGAAGCGGTGCAGGAGATCCGCCGCGCCAACGGCACCTTCATCGACGAGCCCCTGGACCACATTGACAGTGCCCTGGGCACCATCCTTGCCAGCCAGCAGGGGCAGGATCTGGCCGGTCAGCGGCTGAAAAAGGCCATTGCCCTCTTGCACGCCGTCGAGGAGCGTATTCGCCTCACGCTGGATGAATTGGGCCTGGAAGGCGCCGGAGCCATCTGTGATGCCAACGCCGCAACGCCGTGCCCTGCCGACGAACGCGTCAACCAGGACGACGTAGACGCGCTGCTGGCCGAACTGGGGATATGAGCATGGATATGGAGATTCTCCGGGATTACCTCCCCGAAGCCCGGGAGCTGCTGGAAAAGGCTCAGGAAGACAGCCTGCGCCTGGAGGCGGACCCGGGCAATGACGAGATCCTCGCCTCGGTCTTTCGCGCCTTTCACACCCTCAAGGGCGGGGCGGGCTTCCTCGATGCCGACCATCTGGTCGACTGGACCCACCATCTGGAAGACCTCCTCGACAAGCTACGCTCCCACAGTCTGCCGGTCACGCCCATCATGATCGATACCATCCTCAAGGGGCTGGACGTCATCGACGGCATGCTGCGGGAGCTGGCCCAGGGAGACAACCCGGAACCGGGGCCTGCGGATCTGGGGCGGGTCATTCAGGATTTGGCCGCCGGACGCCTGCCGGCGGCCGGGATACCGACTGCGGCACCGACCGCCGAGCCGGGGGCGGCCAGCGCCCCCATCGCCTGTGCCGACACGGACGCTACCCTCCTGGCCCGCCAGCAGCGTACCGGTGACGGTCGCACCGGCATTTATGTAGAGCGCTTGCCGGAGCGCGGCGCGGATCATCCCACCGGGAAGGCGGACGAGATCACCGAGGAAGAATTCGAAGCCACCCTCGATGCCCTCTACGGCAATCGAGCCCCCGGCCTCGTCGACAGTGCCGAAGCGGCCTGCGCTGCCGGCGGCGAAATCAGCGAGGACGAATTCGAAAAGGTCCTGGATGCCCTTTATGGCGACAAGGCCCCGGGGATCGCCGACGCGCCGGCGTTACGCCGTGATCCGCCGCCGGACCCGCTCTTGGATCCCGTCAGCGCGGCCGGTGATCCCCCTCCACAACTGCATGGCGTCATGCCGCCGGATCCCGCACCCACACCGACCGCCGTACCTGCGCCCCCCAAGGCCGCTGCCGTCACCGCCCCCGAGGCCGCCGAGACCACCCTGCGCGTCGATGCCGTGCGCCTGGATGCGGTCATGAACCAGGTGGGAGAACTCGTTCTCCTGCGCAATCGCCTCGCCTCGGCCGTGGGCAGTCTCGGTGCGGAAAACGAGGACATGGCCCGCATCGCCCGGGAGATGGATCTCACCGTCAACGACATCCAGAACACCGTCATGCGCTTGCGCATGCAGCCCTGCAAGCGCCTCTTCCAGCAGTTGCCCCGGGTCGTGCGCGATGTGTCCCGGCAACTGGGCAAGGAGGTGAAGCTTGTCATCGAGGGGGAGGACGTGGAGATCGACAAGACCGTCGTCGATGCCCTCTCCGGCCCCATGACCCATCTGGTGCGCAACAGCCTGGACCACGGCATCGAAGGGCCCGATGAACGGGCCGCCGCCGGCAAA
>JAJYQY010000123.1:2856-6877 GCA_021794385.1 Pseudomonadota bacterium
CCATGCTCCACCACAAACCCTTGGTGCCCGGCTCCGAAAGCATCGAAGGGGTGCTCACCGACCGCGGACTCTTCATCGTGTCGGAGGTCCTCGGCAATGAAGACTCGGTGGTCAAGCCCATCGACTTTCTCGCCGATCAGAACTGGTACCAGGGCGCCACCATCTCCGGGAAGGGCAGTGTGGTCCTCATCCTCGATCCCAGCGCCCTCATCGCCGCCGCCATTGCCGACATGGAAGGAGCCGCCTGATGGAGATCCAGCGCATCATGACCCTTGTCGAGGCCTCGTATCAAACGCGACACATCATCGAAGGCGCGCTGCGGGATATCGATCGCCGCGCCCTCAACGCCATGGTGCTGGTCAAGCGCCACGGCAACGCCCTGGCGGGCTATGGTGTGGTCGCCCGAGCCTTCCGCGAGGGTGCCGCCGACCTCAAGGAAGCGGCTTCCCATATGCAAGAATCCATGGCGCCGCTCATCCAGGCCCATATGCGCATCCTGCAACACCGCAGTTATGCCGAGCTCTTTCGGCGCATGCGCACGGAAATGGCAGGCAAAGGCCTGCTCTGCCCCACCCTTGGCTGCACCGAAGAAATCTGGGCACAGACCATCGCCGCCGAGGAGTCCGAGGCCCTGAACACCTTGTATATCCTCATCCGGGCCGTAAACCGGATTCAAGAGGGGATTGCCGAACAGGAATATGTCGTCACCAACGGCCGCATCGAGGCCGCCCTGTCCGAAGATACGGGGGCTCCGCTGACGCGCGTCTCCCGGGACATGGGGAATGCCGTGGGCATCGTGCGCGACGCCATCCGCAGCTATCGCAACCAATTGGAGGAACTTTTGCATGAAAGCGGCACCGGTTTTTGAACAGGGCGATCACCGTTGGTGGATCCTCCATGACCAGGATGAACACCGGGTCATCGACTCCAACGTCTATGTCATGGAATCCAACGCGCAAAGCATCCTGCTGGACCCCGGCGGTTTCGAGATCTTCCCCCAAGTCTTTGCCGCCATGGTGGAAGTGGTCCAACCTTCTTCTCTCCAGGCCGCCTTCGTCTCCCACCAGGATCCGGACATTGCTTCCAGCCTGCCACTGTGGAATGCCTGCAACGGCAAGATCCACTGGCACATACCCAAGCTCTGGGAAGGTTTCATCCGTCATTACGGGGCCCTGGACGCCCATTTCGTGAGCATCCCCGACGAAGGGCGGGAATTCGTCATCGGCGGGCGCAAGCTGGAATTCATCCCGGCCCATTACCTGCACTCTTCGGCCAACTTCCATGTCTATGACCCCGAGGCCAAGGTCTTCTTCTCCGGCGACGTGGGGGCGGCGCTCTTGCCGCCGGGCCACAGCGCCTGGGTGGACCGCCGTGACACCGAATCCAGCAAGGCCTTCGACGAACATATCCAGCATGCCAAATTCTTCCATCAACGCTGGATGCCTTCCAATGAGGCCAAGAAAGACTGGATCACCCGCGTCAGCCAGCTCGACATCGACTTTCTCTGCCCCCAGCACGGAGCCATCTACGCCGGCCCCAACGTCCAGCGCTTCTTGAACTGGTTCGACGCCCTGCCGGTGGGTACGGCCCTGTCCGCAAAGCATGCTTAAAGGAGAAAGGACTACCATGGCGACACAACAACGCTCTGAAGATCTGGACAATTGCGTCGTCTCCGACGATCCCGAAGTCATCCGGAAGAAATATGCGGATCTTTGCACCTTGTGGGAGGCCATCAACCGTACCACGGCCATTGTCGAGTTCACCCCCGATGGGGTTATTACGGCGGCCAATGAGAATTTCCTCACAACGACCGGCTATACGATCAATGAATTACGCGGCCAGCATCATCGTATCCTGTGCGACTCCACTGAGGCGGCAAGTCCGGACTATGCCAGGTTTTGGGAACAACTGCGCGCGGGGAACGGGCAAAAAGGCATTTTTCAGCGGATCCGCAAAGACGGCAAGAGTATCTGGCTGGAAGCCGAATACACACCCCTCAGAGGCTTGGACGGATCCGTCGAAAGGATTGTCAAAAATGCCCAAGATATTACCGCGCAAAAGGAATACGAAAAATCCCTGGCCGCGGTAAGCGTGGAACTGGAAGAGAAAACCAGGGAGGGCGGCCAGGCCATCCAGAACGTGGCGCGCCAAACTGCCAATGTCTTGGACATCAACACCCAGTTCAGAAAATCGCTGGAGAAACTGGGCGCGCAAACCATCGAAATCAACAAGATCGTCAATACGATCCGGGAAATCGCCGCGCAAACCAATCTCCTAGCCCTCAATGCGGCCATCGAGGCAGCCCGCGCCGGAGAGCATGGACGGGGTTTCGCCGTCGTGGCCGACGAGGTGCGCAACTTGGCCAAAAGAGTACAGGATGCCACCCGGGAGATTCAGGAAAATACCCAGGGAATTAGCATCGCTATGGGCGACATTGCGCAAAAATCGGGAGAGAACAGTCATCTCATCGAGCAGGCTCAGGAATTGGTCAGTACGGCCAACCACAGCTTCACCGATATCAGCAAAGTCACCTCGGCTATCAAAAAACTGGTTTCTCGTCTGGAGACTGTATCATGAGCACCTTGCAGGAAGTGGATGAACGCTCCAAGCTTGCCGGCACCAACAAGTTTGAACTCTTGATTTTCCGTTTGGGGATGGACACTCGCTCCAGCAGCAGCGAGCTTTTCGGTATCAACGTCTTCAAGGTGCGCGAGGCCCTGGTCATGCCCGCCATCACGCCCATGCCCGGGGCGCCTGAGCATGTACTGGGGGTAGCCAACATCCGTGGCCAAATCATCCCCGTCATCGACCTGCCCGCCGTGGTCGGCTGCAAACCCACAGGCCGCAACATCCTCCTCGTCACCGAGTATGAGCGCTCCATCCAGGGCTTTGCCGTGGAAGAGGTGGAGGAGATCATGCGCCTGGAGTGGAGCCGGGTGATGTCTGCCGAAGGAGCGGCCGTGGGCGGCATGGTCACCAGTCTTGCCCGCCTCGATGAAGACGAGGAAAAAGCCCGCCTCGCTCTGGTCCTGGATGTGGAGCAGATCCTCCGCCAGGTCCTGCCCTCCCGTTTCAAGGCCGGCGATGAGATCACCCAGGAGCATCACGTTAGCATCCCCCAGGGGTCGGTGATCCTTTACGCCGACGACTCCGGTGTGGCCCGCACCCAGATCGAAAAGGCCCTGACCAAGCTCGGCTTGCCCTTCATTGGCACCAAGAGCGGCAAAGAAGCCTGGGAGCGGCTGCAAACACTGGCCCAGGAGGCACGGGCGGCGGGCATTCCCATCCGCCAGAAGGTGGCCTTGGTCCTCACCGACCTGGAAATGCCCGAGATGGATGGCTTTACCCTCACCCGCCAGATCAAGGAAAACGAGACCCTCAAGGCCATTCCCGTAGTCATCCATTCCTCCCTCTCGGGATCGGCCAACGAATCCCATGCCAATAGCGTCGGTGCCGACGGCTATGTGGCCAAGTTCATGCCTGACGACCTGGCCCGAGCCGTGGCCAAAGCCATCGCCACTTCCTAGGAGAGCATCGGCATGTCCCAAAGCGCAGAAAACCTGATCCTGTACCTCACTGCTTTTCTCGATGGTGATCCGCAGATGCTCTCCCGTCTGGAAGCAGATGGCGAATTGACCGCCCTCGCCGCCCCCGTCCTGGAACGTCTGCACAAACTCCGGCGGCACGCGCCGGAGACCGTCGATGACGAGATTGCCGGCCTGCAGGGTGCCGTCGATAGCCGGTTCATGGGCGTGGATTTTGCGCAGGAGATCCAACGCACGCAGACCGAAGCGGCAGCACTCGCTGCAATCGCCAAGACCGTCGTGGATCGCATGCACGATTCCGCCCAACGCGTGGCCGAAAACCGGACCCTGGCCGAAGAGACGGTGCGCGAGGTGCAGTTGGGTAATGAGCGGCTGTCCGAACTGATCGGCGAAATGGACCTGGTGGAGCAGTCCGTCACCCATATGGGTGAAACCGTTCGACTCTTCCTGCAGAGTACCCGCACCATCACCGATCT
>JAJYQY010000017.1 GCA_021794385.1 Pseudomonadota bacterium
CGCCCACCACCAGGATCAGGGTCCAGAAAATCAGGGAAAGAATGCCGAGGAGATTGGCTGCAGTGGGTTGCAGGGACATCGCGGAGAAACAGGCACTGAGCGTATAGAGCGGACTCGTACCGATATCCCCGAATACTACTCCGAGAGCGGCCATGGCCAACAGGGGAAGTGTTTCTTTGCGGTCGGTCATGGAATCCTCTGGAGGAGATTCTGCGCTGCGGTCGGGATCAATCAATTGCAAAGAGAATCGGCCATGCGCATGTCCTTTGCAAGAGGGAGGGCTGGGCCTTACTGAAACTGCATGGCCGAGCGTGTCGTTGATCTGCTTGAAGTTGTTGCGGTCCGGAAACAGCCGCGCCAAGCGCGTGCCATGGCGCCTGGCAGCGGCGATCGCTTGCGCGAACCGATCGGGCAGCAGCGCGCGATGGGAGTTCCGTCAGTGCATCGAGTTCGGCCGACATCCATTGCGGCAGGGAAGGATGTTGTTTGATCGATATTAGCCCCTTCCCTGGGGATTTCCAGGAACAAGCCGACGTCCCCCTCCGCTACCGGCAATGGCTTGACAGCATTGGCATATATAATAACAATTCCCATTATAATTTACGTCAGGACCGCCCATGACCGCCTCCACCCCTGTCATCCCCGCTTCCATCCGCAGGAAGACCTTTCTCGCCGTCCTCGGTCCGGGTCTGGTGGTCATGCTTGCCGATACCGATGTGGGCAGCATCGTGACTGCCGCCCAGAGTGGCGCGCAATGGGGTTACAAGCTCCTGCTCCTACAATTCATTCTCATGCCCATCCTGTACGTGGTACAGGAGCTCACGGTGCGGCTGGGTATCTTTACCGGCCGCGGCCATGGTGAACTGATCCGCGAAACCTTTGGTGCGCGTTGGGCCTGGGTCTCGGTGAGCGGTCTCGGTGTGGCGACCATTGGCGCCCTGCTCACGGAGTTTTCGGGAGTGACCGGCGTGGGCGAGCTTCTGGGCGTTCCCCGCTGGCTCAGCCTCTGCCTGGCAGCGGGCTTTCTCCTCGCCGTGGTCTGGACCGGCTCGTACCGGCGGGTGGAGCGTGTCGCCATTGCCCTCGGGCTCTTTGAGCTGGTCTTCTTCTGGGTAGCCCTGGCCGCCCATCCCGATCCTGCCGCCGTCTGGAATGGCCTCCTCCATGCCCCCATCCACAACCCGGATTATCTCTATCTCGTCGCCGCCAACATTGGGGCGGTCATCATGCCCTGGATGATTTTTTACCAGCAGTCAGCCGTGGCCGACAAGGGCCTCACCCCGGAGCACTATCCCCATGCGCGCTGGGATACGGCCATTGGCGCCGTGGTCACCCAGCTCATCATGGCGGCCGTTCTGGTGGCCAGCGCCGCTACCATAGGCACCCACTCACCCAATGCCTCGTTAAACACGGTGGGGCAGATCTCCGAGGCCCTTACGCCCTATCTCGGCGATCACCTCGGGCGCATCATTTTTGGCCTGGGCATCCTCGGCGCAGCCATGGTGGCGGCCATCGTCGTCTCCCTGGCCGCCGCCTGGGGCTTCGGTGAGGTGACGGGCTACAAACACTCCCTGGAACATCACCCCGTCGAAGCGCCCTGGTTTTACCTCGTCTTTACTGCGGGGGTCCTGGGGGGGGCGGTATTGGTCTACAGCGTACCCGATCTCGTCGCCCTGACCCTGGGCGTGGAGGTCATGAACGCCCTGCTGCTGCCCCTCGTGCTGGGTTTTCTGGTCACCTTGGCGATCAAGGCCCTGCCCGCCGAACACCGCCTGCGCGGTGCCTATTTGTGGCTGGTCGTCGCCGTAGCAGGCCTGACGGCGGCGCTGGGGGTCTACGGTGGACTGAGCAGCCTCCCGGGCCTGTGAACCTACAACCGGCAGTTGGCAAAGGTGTTTTTTGCTCCAGCGGCCTTTGCCTGTTGTTCTACGGCTCATCCCGCTGACAGGCGAAAACTCGCCCTGTGGGCTCAAACAGTTCGCCTGCCGGGCGCGGGCTTTCGCCTAGAACAACGACGGCTCAGGCCGAAGTCGCGGCAAAACACCTTCGCCAACTGCCGGATCTAAGCTAACACCGCGCGCTGAACGGCCGGCATGGGGGCGGCTCCTTGGGGAGCCCGGTTACGCGCCAACCTGCAGCAGCATGAAGGAAAGGACCGCAATCGCCACAAAGAGCGAAGCCCCATAGATCAGGTACAGGATTTTATGGGGCGTGTAGGCGCCGAGGTCGATCTGGTGCACGGTAAGCCCGAATCCCACCCCACCCAGGAGCAGATTGATCATCCCCAGGACCACAAAGACCACATCCATCCCGGCAAAGGTGTGAGCCATATCCACCCGGGTATGCAGCAGGTAGGACAGCCGATCCAGGAAAAAGTCAAACTTCTCGATGACGAAGCCAAAGGCGATCATGGCCATACCGGAGCGGAACCAGGCCAGGATGGTGCGCTCTGCGGAGAGATAAATGCGCGGGTCCTGGATCTCCTTTGCGGTCACGGCCACACCGCCGTCCACGTAACGGAGATCGGAGACAAAGCGAAAAAAGACCAGGCACAGCAACAGCAGGGATGGCCAGGTCAGCAGGAGGTAGAGATCGCGGAAGAAGGGCACCAGCCGGTCCAGATGGATGCCGGAGAACAACAGGGTCAACTTCTCGGAGAGAATCCCGGTGCCAAAGGCAACAAAGAGAAACTTGATGTACGACAGGTAGGTCCGCTCCATGCCGAGATAGAGCCGGGGTTCGCGGACGGTGGGGAGATATTTGAGCAGGAGCATGTCATCTCGGCGATCGGTATACGGATCATCCTAAAAACGGCAATTGGCGGCGGTGCCTTACCGAATCGAGGACCATTCCGGGATTGGCCCGGAGCCAGCTCGTAGAAGAATAACACGGTCCACCCTACTCTGGCGGGTCAGGGGGCTTTTGTCGCACAATGGGGCATGGCTACCCGACTGCGTAAAATTCGCCTGGGCGATCTGCTGGTCCAGAACGGCATCATCAGCGCCGAGCAACTGGATATTGCCCTCACCCGGCAGCGGGAGAGCGGGCGCAAACTGGGGCAGGAGCTCATTGCCCAGCGTCTGGTGGAAGAAGATGCCCTGCTCAACTTCCTCGCCAGCCAGCTCCACCTGCGCCGGGTGGATCTCTCCCGGCAGGCGCTGGACCCCCTGCTGGTCCAGCGCCTGTCCGAATCCCTGGCGCGCCGCTACCGGGCCATTCCCTTGCAGGACGCCGGCGGCCACATCCTGGTGGGGATGGCCGACCCCACCGATCTGCCCGCCCTCGATGCCATCTCCCGGGCCCTGGGCAAGCCCGTGGAAATGGCGCTGATCTCCGAATCGCAACTGCTGCGCATTCTGCCCCAGCTCTATGGCGCCGTCAGCAAAAGCGCCGAACTGCGCGAGGCCCTGAGTGAGGCTGGTGCCACCGTGGCCGCTGCCCCGCCCATCCTCGAAAGCAGCGCCGAAGAGGCCCCCGTAGTGCGCCTGCTCAACGCCATCTTCACCGACGCCGCCCGCCTGCAAGCCTCGGACATTCACTTCGAGCCCGAAGAATCGGCCCTGCGCATCCGCCTGCGCGTGGACGGCGTCCTGCGCGAGCACCTGCGCGTGGACAGCCGCCTCGCGCCCCTCATCGCCTCCAAGCTCAAGGTCATGGCCAACCTCGACATTGCCGAACGGCGCCTGCCCCAGGACGGCCGCATGCACCTGGACCTGGAAGGCAAGGCCTATGACGTGCGCATGTCCACCATGCCCATCCAGGACGGCGAGAGTGTGGTGCTGCGCCTGCTGGACCAGCAATCGGCCCTGCGCTGCTTTGGCGATCTGGGCATGTCCCATGTGATAGAGCACGTCCTGCAGGACATCATCCATCGCCCCCATGGGCTCTTTCTCGTCACCGGCCCCACCGGTTCCGGCAAGTCCACCACCCTCTATGCCGCCCTCAACGAGATCAACAGCATCGAGCGCAAGCTCTTTACCGTCGAGGACCCCGTCGAATACCGCCTGCCCGGCGTCAATCAGGTACAGGTCCACCCGCGCATTGGCCTCGATTTTGCGCGGGTGTTGCGCTCGGTGCTGCGTCAGGACCCGGACGTGGTCATGGTGGGTGAAATCCGCGACCATGAAACCGCCGAAGTCGCCGCCCGCGCCGCCCTCACCGGCCACCTGGTCCTCGCCACCCTGCACACCAACGACGCCGCCGGTGCCTTCCCGCGCCTGCGGGAGCTGAACGTGGAACCGTTCCTGGTGGGTGCCTCCATGCTCGGCGTCATGGCCCAGCGTCTGGTCCGCCACATCTGTCCTTCCTGCAAAACCGAAGACACCGAAGTCAGTGCCGCCGAACGCGAGGCCTTTGCCGCGCAACTGGGCGTACCGCCCGATTTCGTCACCTTTTTCCGCGGCAGCGGCTGCAATGCCTGCAACTTCACCGGCTACCGCGGCCGGCTGCCCGTCTTTGAGCTCATCCGGGTCGATGGCCCCGTGCGCGCCGCCATCGTCGCCAATGACCGCGCCGCCATCCTCGCCGCCGCCTGCACCCAAAAACAGTTCGGTCTGCTGCGCGAGGAGGCTATGCGCCTGGTCTGGGAAGGCTTTACCACGCTGGCCGAGATGGTGCGCGTCACCAGCGACGTGGAAGACGGCTGATGGCGCGCTTTCGTTATCGCGCCCGGGATGGGCATGGGCAGGTGCGCGAGGGTGTCATGGAGGCCGGCGAGGCGACGCTCGTAGCGCGCAGCCTGCGCAACAACCAGCTCACCCCCATCAGCGTGGAGGAAGCCCGGGAAGGCGTCAGCATCGAGCAATGGTGGGCGCGCCTCAACCGCCGCCCCATCAGCCGTGCCGACCTCGTCCTCTTCACCCGCCAACTCTATGCCCTCATCCATGCCGGCGTACCCGTCCTCAACGCCATCGACGGGCTGGTCGCCACCTATGGGCCGCGCACCCGGCTGGCCGAGGTGCTCCTCAAGGTGCGGCGCGATCTGGGCGACGGCCAGCCCCTGTCCGTAGCCTTGGCAGCCCACCCCAAAGTCTTTCAGCCCCTCTACCTGCGCCTGGTGGAAGTGGGCGAAAGCACCGGCAACCTCGACACCGTCCTCCTCCAGCTATCCGGCTATCTGGAGCGCGAAGACATTACCCTGGCCCGCATCAAGCAGGCCTTTCGCTACCCGCTCTTTGTCGTCATTGCCCTGACCGTGGCCATGGTCATCCTCAACATGATGGTCATCCCCGCCTTTGCCAAACTCTTTGCCAGCGCCCACATCACCCTGCCCATCTTCACCCGCATGCTCATCGCCTTCAGCAACTTCACCGTTGCCTACTGGTGGCTGATCGTGGTCGGCTTGATCGCTGCCGCCCTCGGCTTTCGCGCCTTTCTCCGCCACCCGCGCGGGCGCTGGCTCTGGGACCGTTTCCTGCTGCGCACCCCCATCTTCGGCCCGCTGATCCTGGAGGACGCCATGGCCCGCTTCGGCCGCACCCTGCAACTGGTCAGCGCCGCCGGCGTGCCCATCCTGCGCGGCATGGAACTGGTCATCAGCGCGGTACGCAACCGCTTTCTGGAAGACCGCCTCACTGAGATCCCCAAGGCCATCCTGCGCGGCGAAAGCCTGCACCGCAGCGCCACCGCCACCGGCCTTTTCCCCCCGCTGGTCCTGCAGATGCTCCAGGTGGGCGAGGAAGCCGGCAGCCTCGACAACATGATGGGCGAGGTGGCCGACTACTACGAGCGCGAGGTGGAAAAGAAGGTGGACAGCCTCGCCGCCCGCATCGAACCCATCATGGTCGTCATCATGGGCGGCCTGGTCTTCATCCTCGCCGCCGGCATCTACCTGCCCATGTGGGACATGGTGAAGATGGTCAAGCAGTAGCGATCAGCCGTGGAAGGATTTATGATTCATCCAGAATGGTGAGGCGGTTGCGGCCCGGTTCACCCCGATGGAGGAGATCACCCATGCTTGGCGTAGCCACTTCTGAAGTCGAGGTTTCCTTGGCATCCAACAAAGGTTTTTGGTTGCTTTTAAAGGACGAGGAACTCTTTGTCCCCTACACAGAGTTTCCTTGGTTCAAGCAGGCCACGCTGGAGCAGATTACTACCGTTGAATGGCCAACACCCAAGCATCTCTATTGGCCTCTGCTTGATGTGGATCTGGCTGTGGAATCAATTCGCAATCCCAGCCAATTCCCCTTGCTTGCCAAGCCCCATCATTCAAGCGGGACGCACTAAAGCGATCCCCCTCATTCAGACGTTAGATTTCTTTGAAGTGACCCATGGGCTTTGAACTCGAACACCTTGAGCCATATGACGATGGGGCACTGCTTGCGGAACTGCGCCGGGCGTCCGTTTTGGTTTCGCGGAACTGCTCGGTCACTGACACGAAGGACATCCCATGACGCGCCAAGACTTGATGATCCTGGCAAAGTCGGTGAGCCCTGGGCAGGCAGCAGGCTCGGTTACCGCCCCCAACGCGATCTATTGACTCCCCTGGGCCGCAACGTATGATAACATCCTGTTACATATTTTGCTTTTAACAAACTCCAAGGGGGAGTGTCATGCGCCAGCCTTCCAACGAACAGGGATTCACCCTGATCGAACTCATCGTCGTCATCGTCATCCTCGGCATCCTCGCCGCCTTCGCCATCCCGCGTTTTGTGAATCTGCAGAATGATGCGCGGGTTTCCGTCCTGCAAGGCATAACCGGTTCCCTGCAGGCGGCCTCTGCTTTGGTATATAGCAAGTCTCTTATCAACGGGGCCACCGGATTGGCCAGTTCGAGCGCCAACATTGGTCAGGGAGTGGTCATTGCCACCCGCTACGGCTATCCTACGGCAGGATCGGTCTCCCAGGCCCTGCAGAACCTGACCAACATCAGCACCAACAATAACGGTACCTTTTGGCCCACATCCGCCAGTAACTCGACCAATTGCCAGGTGGTGTACACCGCGGCCGCCAGTTCCATTGCGCCGGCCACGGTATCCACCTACTCCAGCGACTGCTCCTAAAAGCCAGGTCGGGGGCACACCAAGCCAAGGGGCATCCCGCTCCTTGGCTTGCCCGTTATATGGGCATGGACAGGCAAATGGGCGATCGCGGCTTCACCCTCATCGAACTGGTTACCGTCCTGATCATCGCCGGCATCCTGGCGGCGTTCATTCTGCCGCGCTTTGCCGGTATCGGCGGTTATAGTGCCGACGCCGCCCAGGGCGACGTGATCGCCGCCGCCCAATACGCCCGACAGTTGGCCTTGCTGGGGAACGGCAATATCACCCTGAGCGTCCAGGGCGGGAACGTGACGGTGCAGAGCAACGGTCAGGACCTGCCCGCCCCCGGCGGCTCAGGCTACCCCATAAACGTCCCGGCCACCGCCCAGCCCGGCGCCTCCGTCAGTTTCACCAGCGCCACCGGCAGCGTAGCCAATGCCACCCAGACCAGCAGCATCACCCTCACCGACAGCGGCGGCGAGAGCCGGGTGGTCTGCATTTCCCCCACCGGATTGGCTTATGCGGGACCATGCGCATGACTACGACGGCGTGGGGAGCGAGCGGAAAAGCCCAGGGCGTGACGCTCATCGAACTCGTCCTGGCCATGGTCCTGCTGGGCCTTGTGGCCGCCCTCATCATCCCCGTGGTCTGGTATGGGCGCTTCGGGGCGAATCCGGTGCCGACGGCGCAGGCGACGGCCATCGCGCAGAGCGTGCTGGAGCAGGGGATGGTCGCGGATTATAAAAATCCTTTTTTGGCGGAGCCTGTAAAAGTAAAAGGATGTAAAAGAAAACCGCAAACGACGCCGCTAAATGGCTTTAGCATCGCCACAAGTTGCACCCAATCCAGATGGCAAGGTATCCCGGAAAAAGATGCCGAATATCTGCAGGTGCAGGTCACCGGCCCCAGCGGGGCGGATATCACCCTTGGCGCATGGCGAACGAAATATAGTTTTGGCGGTGGCGGTGGCGGCAATCAGCAGAATAAGCCATGACTAGGACGGGAATGCCGCATAGGTCAGGCGTTTTTTCTGGCCCGAGGCTTACCCAGGGAGGCCTCACCCTCATCGAGCTGATCGTGGCCATTGTCATCCTCGGCATCCTGTCCGTTGGGGCGACGGCGCTGATTGTGCGCTCGGTGCAGAACTACCAGACCAACCGCGCCGCCAGCGAACTCGCCAGCCAGGGGGAGACGGCCCTGACGGTGATGGCGCGGGGGCTGCATAATGCGCAACCGGGAAGCATCAATAGCCCCAACAAGCAGATTGTGACATTCATACGCTGGCAGGCACCGTCATCGCCCACCGCAACTCCAAGCAGCCAAAAGACAGGATTTCGCTTTCAATCCGGCCAACAACTACAACAACAACTGATCGGTAATAACTGGCAGGTCTTAGCCGTCAATGCCAGCGGATCTTTTACCCCGCTTCCCGTCGGCGCCACGGCTTCGACAGCCAGCGGCATGCTGGTTGCCTTGACCCTTAGCGATCCTACAGCCGATGTCAGTCTCACCCTGAGCCGGGTCATTGCCGTCCTCAGTTCCGCCTACAATCTGCAGAATTGACCCCATGCCCAGCCAACCCCATTCCCCATCAGCGCCGCCAGCCTCCCGCGAAGGCGGCTCGGCCCTGGTGATGGTGATCTTCATCATCGTGGTGCTGGCCCTGCTGCTGGCGGCCCTGGCCTATATCAATTCGGCCAGCAACCAGAACACCGCCCTGCAGATCGCCTCCACCCGCGCCTACTGGGCCGCCCAGAGCGGGGCGGAATGGGGGGTTTACCAAGTGACCGCCAACAATGGTTCCTGCGCTTCCCAGACCAACCTGAGCTACGCCAACACGCCCAATGCCGGGCTGGCAGGGTGTACGGCGACGGTGGCCTGTTTATCCGCGCCCACCGCTTCCGTCACTTCTTATCGGATCAGCAGCCAGGGAACCTGCCCGGCGGGGAATTTAGGGGTTGCAAATGGGGCATTGAGCGCCACTCGTTCCGTCATCGTGGGAATAACTGCAAGCGGTGGCAATCAGCAAGCCTGCGTTAGCTGCGTAGAAAACAATTGTTATCTTCAATTGTTGTTTTGTTATTATTTCAATATTTGTCAACCGTTATTAGCTTGTATCAACAGCAATTGCTCCCAGCCTTGCGCAGGTATTATCGGTAATGGTAGCGGAATCCCCACTTACTCTCTCTCCTACTGGCTCGAATCCCCATGATCCCCTGGCAATCCCTGCTATCTTCGCCTAATACTCCCGCCATGGGAGCGAAGCAATGAAACTATGGGATGCGGATCTCCGGGACATCCTGGGGCGCTGGCGGCGGCGGTCGCCGGTGGTGGTGGATCTGCGCCGGGATGGATTTTGTCTGGTGCGGGTGCAGGAGGGGATGGCGGAGGTGCTGGCGGAACAGGCGCTCGATCCCCTGTCGCCCCGCTATCGGGAACTGCTCCTGGAGGAGCTGCGCGGGGCGGTGCAGGAACAGGGCGTGGGCGGCAGTCCGGCGGCCACCTTCCTGCAGCGGGGGGATTACAGCCTGCAGGTGGTGGACGCGCCGCAGGTGGCCGAGGGCGAAATGCTCGCCGCCCTGCGCTGGCAGTTGGCGGATCTGCTGGATTTCCCCGTGCAGGAGGCGGTGCTGGGGGCCTTTCCGGTGCCCGACAGCGAGGACCGGCAGATTTTCGCGGTCGCGGTGCGCGAGAGCGTGGTGCAGGAGCGGGTGGATCTCCTGCGCGGGGCGGGTCTGCAGCCCTTTTATGTGGGCATTGCCGACCTCGCCCTGCGCGACCTGTGCTGGCTCCTGCCCGAAGAGGCGGGCGGCGCAGGGCTCTTGTTCCTGGAGGCCCAGACCTGCCACCTGACCGTGGTGCAGGGCGGCAGTTACCGCTTCGGCCGGCCCCTGCCCATCGGCCACAGGCACTTTCCCGAAGGCGTTGGCGCCGCCGCTTTCAGCGTCGCCAGCGAGGACCTGGCCCTGGAAGTGCAGCGCACCCTGGATTTTTATGAAAACCGCTTTCGCCGCCCGCCGCCCACGGTGCTCTACCTCCAGGGCGGCCCCGAGGCGCTGGCGGGGGTCCTGAGCGAGCAACTGGGCCGGCGCTGCCGGAATGTGGGGGAAATCGTGGATGCCGCCGCCAGCCAGTGCCTCCTGGCCCAGGCCTTTGCCGCGGAGCTGCCTGCCCCATGAGCCTGCGCCTGCCCCCAGCCGCCGTTCCGGTTCGCGTCAATCTCTACGGCGACCGTTTCGCCCCGCGCCAGGTGCCCTTTTCGGCGCGCTTCAGTCTGCTCTTTCTCGCGGCGCTGCTGCTGGTCCTCGCCGCCCTGGCCTTTTACCTGCAGGACGCCAACCGGCAGCAGGCGGCATTGCTGGCGGCGCAAAACCAGCGTCTGGCCACCCTGCAGACGCAGCAGGACCAGCTCACGGCCCGCTACGGCCCCACGGCCCAATCGGCCCTGAAAGATCAGCTCGACGCACTGCGACGCCAGGCCGCCGAACGGCGGTTTCTCCTGCGACTGCTGTCCCTCCATCTGGAGAGCCAAAGCCCGGCGGCGGTGCTGGTGGCCCTGGGTCGCGGCGTGGTCCCCGGCCTCTGGCTCACCCGCATGGCCGGCAATCCGGCCGGGCTGATCCTGCAGGGCCAGGCCGTCCATGCCGCCACCATCCCCCTCTACGTGGAGCGCCTCCATGCCGAGCCGGTGCTGGCGGGGATGGCCCTGGCCAGCATGACCGCCAGCAGCAGCACCGCCACCACGGCGTCTACGGCCAGTACCCCCACGCCGGCCGCGCTGGACTTCACCGTCACGGCCACCACCCTGTCCCCGCTGCTGCCATGAGCCGAAAAACAGCAGGATGCACGCCAAATGCAGGAGTGGCTCATGGCCGCGGCCATACGTATGGGACGCCGCCTTTTCGCGGCCATGGGCCGCTCCTACGGGGGGCATCACAGCCTTGGCCCAATCCCCCAGGCACCCCGAACGTAGGAGCGGCCCATGGCCGCGACCGCGCGTTTCAAGAACGGCGGAACGCCCATGGCAGCTAGCGGCTCCGGCAGCATGAACAGCCCTGGGCGCTGGCTCGCCCGCTTTGACTCCCTCAGCCTGCGCGAGCGCCTGCTGGTCCTGGCGGCGGCGCTGGTGGTCGTGCTGATGGGCCTTTATCAGATCATTCTCGCCCCCCTCCAGGCCGACCTCCACGCCAAAAAACAGCAATGGCAGGAGGGGCAAAGCAAGGCCCTGGCCCTGGCGGCGGAGATCCAGGCATTGCTCGCCAGCGCGCCCCAACAGGCCCGATCCCGCCTGGATGCCCAGCGTCGGATAGTGGCCGAGCTGGACCAGCAGCTCCAAGCCGCAGGCCAGCGCTATCCCCGTCAGGATGAACTGGCCCGCTGGCTGCGGGCCTTGCTGGGGGAGCGTCCGGGGGTCCGCTGCACCGGCTTCCATACCTTGCCGCCGCAACTGGTCTATCCCCCGCAAGGAGAAAAGAACGCGCCGCCCGGCCCCCGTCTCTATCAAAGCGGCGTATCCCTCACCCTGCAGGGAGACTTTCCCAGCCTGCTGGCCTACCTGCAGAACGTGCAGCAGGGGCCATGGCGCTTACAATGGGGTGCATGGAATTATAAAGTGGTAAATTACCCGCAGGCGGAGTTGCAGGTGGACGTCACCACCTATGCCCTGGACTGGAGCGGCCAGGGGCTTGCGCTGGGAGGGTCAGCGGCAGGTGCGCCCATTCCGGGAGAAAGGGGCACCGGATCGTCCCTGACGCCGGCGCAACTGGGCAGCGCCCTGGCGACCCTCAGCGCGGCAACGGCTTCGGCGCGGAGCGCCCCGTGAGTGCGCTCTTCGGACTCCTGCTGGCCGCCGCCAACCCGGGCCCGGTGCCCGATCCCACCCGTCCGGATTATTATACGGCTGCCAGCGGCGCCGCCGAAGGGCCGCTGGTGCTGGACAGCACCCTGAGCGGCGGGCCAGTGCCCCTGGCCATCCTCAACGGCCGCTTGCTGCGTCCGGGAGAAAAAATCGGCCCTTACCAACTGATGATCGTCGGGTCGGGGTGGGTCATATTACGCAACGGCGCAAAAACCCTGCGCCTGGTCATTGGTGGATCCACCCCTGCAGGGGGAGAAAAATAACGATGCGAAAACTGCTGTTGATGATGATCGGGACCGGTCTGCTGGCGGGTTGCCAGACGGTGCCCAACAACCCGGCCAGCGCCATGCTGCCCAAAGCGGAGCAAGCCGCGCCGCCGCCCCCTACGGCGGTGCAGCAGGCGCTCCTGCCGCCGGTCAACGCCTTTGTGCCCCAGGCCCCGGCGCCCGTAGAGAGACGCTTTGATCTGGTGGTGCAAAACGCCCCGGCGCGGGAGATCTTCATGGGGCTGGGGATGAGCGCGGGGGAGAACATCATCCTCTCGCCCCAGGTGGGCGGCATGCTCACCCTCAATCTGCACCACGTCACCCTCGAAGAGGCCCTGCGCGCCATCCGCGCCGCCTACGGCTATCAGTACGAGTTTCAGGGCCGGCAAATCATTATTTACCCACCCGAGCCCGAAACCCGCATCTATCAGATCAACTATCTGGACATTTCGCGCAGCGCCAAATCGCAGCTCACCGTGGCCGGGACGGAATTGAGCGGCAATACCGGAAATAACGGCGCCGGCGGGATCATGGGCCAGGGAATGGCCTTTGGCCAGACCAAGCCCTCGGCGGAGGTCAAGACCGACAGCAGTTCCGATTTCTGGAAGACCCTGGTCCCGACCCTGGAGATGATCACCGGCAAGGACGGCAAGGTCATCATCAGCCCCCTGTCCGGGGTGATCGTGGTGCGCGCCATGCCGGACCGTCAGCGCGAGGTGCAGGCGTTTTTGCATCACCTCACCAATGGCCTGGAACGGCAGGTGATCCTGGAGGCCAAGATCCTGGAGGTCCAGCTCTCCAGCGGCTTCCAGGCGGGGATCAACTGGAGCACGGTGATGGGCAACACCCAGATCAATCAGCTCGCGCCCAGCAATACCAACGGCAACTTCAATACCAACGGCTATGCCCCCACCCAAGGCACCACCACCAATGGCGGGGCCACCACCAATCTGGGCCAATTGGCGCAAGGCCTGTTGCCCATCATGAATACGGTGCAGCCCTTTGGCGGTGTCTTCAATGCCGTGATCAGCGGCGGCAAGGGCTTCAACGCCATCCTCGAAGCCCTCAGCACCCAGGGCAAGGTCAAGGTGCTCTCCAGCCCGCGCGTGGCCACCCTCAACAACCAGACGGCGGTCATCAAGGTGGGTACCGACAACATTTATGTCACCAACGTGCAGACCAACGCCGGCGCTGTCGGCGCCATTGGCACTACCGTCATCAATCAGCCGACGCCGGTACTTTCCCCGCTCTTTTCCGGTGTGGCCCTGGACGTCACCCCGGCCATCGGCGCCGACGGCATGGTCACCCTCTACGTCCACCCATCGGTGACCAGCATCACCACCCAGGCCCAGATATTTACCGTGGGCAATCAGACTTACAACCTGCCGCTGGCCAGTTCCTCCGTGCGCGAAGTGGATACGGTGGTGCGCGCCGAGAGCGGGCAGGTCATCGTCATCGGCGGCCTGATGAAGACCGACGAGCACGATACCCACTCTGGCATCCCGCTGCTGCAGGATTTGCCGTACCTGGGCTACCTCTTCAAGAGCACCCAGCAAACGGCCGTCAAGAGCGAGCTCGTGGTCCTCATCAAACCCGTCGTCGTGGAAAACGGCCGGGTCTGGCAGAAGCAGATCCAGCAGGCCCGGCAGGATCTGAAAGAGCACGGACTGGATTTCAATACCTCGGTCTTTCCCCAGCATCAGCAGGACGAGGGCCACTGATGTATCTGGAATTCTTCGGCCTGCGCGAGTATCCCTTTGCATTGACGCCAGACACGGGATTCTTTTTCGCCGATGAAAACCGGCGCGCGGCATTGACCCTCCTGCATTTCGCCCTGGACAACGGCGAAGGTTTCGTGAAGATCACCGGCGAGGTGGGCACCGGCAAGACCACCCTCTGCCGTACCCTCTTGAGCCGCATGGGTCCGGGGTTTCACAGCGCCTATATCCTCAACCCGCAGCAGACACCGCGCAGCCTGCTCCGCGCCATTGCCGCGGACCTGGGGGTGGCGGTGGGAATGGATCAAGACCCCCTGGAGGCCATTCATCAGGCGCTATTGCAGGCGGCGGCCGCCGGTCAGCGCGTGGTGCTCCTGGTGGACGAGGCGCAGACCCTCTCGGATGCCGCCCTGGAAAGCGTTCGCCTGCTCTCCAATCTGGAAACGGAAAAAAGCAAGCTCATCCAGATCGTCCTCTTTGGCCAGCCGGAACTGGATACCCGCCTGCAGCAGCCGCAATTGCGCCAGTTGCGCCAGCGCATCGGTTTCCATCATGCCCTGTTGCCCCTGAGCCGCGAGGAGAGCGCCGTTTACCTGGAACATCGCCTGCGCCATGCCGGCTATACGGGCGGTCCCCTGTTCCGGCCGGAGGCCCTGCGCCTGCTCCAGCGCAGCAGCGGCGGCACCCCGCGCCTGCTCAATCTCCTCGGCCATAAATCGCTCCTGGCGGCTTATGGGGCGGGCCGACGCAGCATCGGCCGGCGGGAGGTGCTCCGGGCCATGGCCGACACGCCCCAGGCGCGTCAGCGCCGCGTTTGGTGGCGACCATGAGTCTGATCCACGATGTCCTGCGCGACCTCGACCGGCGCCAGGCCCCGGCGGAACAGGGCAACGCCGTCCCCGCGGCCCTGCAATCATCGGCCGCCGCCCGCCGCCGCCCGCGCTGGGTCCTGCCGGTCATCGCCGGCGCGGGCCTGATCGCCGCCAGCGTTGCCTTCTGGTGGCTGTATCTGCCTGCCGCCCATCCCATCCACGTCCACAGCATCGCTGAACCCAGCATCCGCCCGGTTTCCCCTGCGACGGCGACGCCCCCACCCAGCGCGGCGCTGGCATCTGCCCCGACAGGGCAGGAGTCGATAATGCAAACGCCGGCCGCTGCATCACTCTCCACCAAAGCGGCCCTTCTCCGGGCACTGGCAGCGGCAGCGCCGGCGGCCCCTGGCGCCCGGCTCTCCCGTCCCGCCCCCAGCGCCGCTCCGCCCCCTCCACAAGCCGCGCCCACCGCGGCGCCAACGCCTATTCCGGCAACCCGGCAGGCCGATCGCGCGCCCCCGGCCAAGCCCGCGTCGTCAGGGTTTGACTCAACCCGGGAACGGGCCCTGGCCCTATATCAGTCCGCGCAATCCCTAGAAGGCGTGGATGCAGGAGCCGCCCAAGAAAAATATCAGGAGGCATTGCGCCTGAATCCCCGGCTGGTGGCGGCGCGCTTGCGTCTGGCCGAAGCTCTATGGAGCGCGGGAGAAAGGAATGCCGCCATGGACACCCTCCGCGCGGGCCTGGGCCTGGACCCGGACAATGGCCCCCTGGCCCTGCTCCAAGCCCGCTTTCTCGCCGCCACCGAGCACCCCGCCGCAGCCTTGGCCATACTCCTCGCCCTCCGCCCCGCCCCCGTGGGCAATGCCGATTATTACGGCATGATCGGCACCCTGGCCCAGCAGACCGGGCATCTGCCCATGGCCCGGGAGGCCTTCGCCAACGCCCTCCTCCTCGCGCCCGACAATGTCCGCTGGCAGATGGGGATGGGGATCACCCTGGCCTTGCAGGGCAAAAGCGCGGCCCGCCCCTACCTGGAGCAGTCTCTGGCAGCCATCCCCGCCCACAGCAGTGTCGCCCGTTATCTGGAATCCTTGCTGCGCAATTTGCCTGGCAGTAGCTCACCCCCATCACCCTAGACGGCGCCGTCCTTTGGGGATAAACCGAACAGCATGCACTCAATGCACCCCGTCATAGGAAACATGCCTCACAAATGGATGGGATTGACGGGATCGTTATTTCCGATGAAAAACGACAGCGGGCGACGCGAGAGCGAAAACGCTTGCCATAACTGCCGGATTGCAGATTTAGAGCGAGTCGTCGCCACCAGGCAAAGCGGTCGAATCCGTCAGCGACCAGAGCTTGTGCAGCAAGGTCTGGCTGAGTTGCAGGATGGCGTCCCGTTGTGCATCATCCCCGTCCGCCGTATGCAAAAACCGGATCATCGCGCCATGGATCTGCTCGTGGAGCGCACCGATCTCCCGATACAGCGGATGATCCCCCAAGAGTGCGGCCTGACTGTCAAACCATTGGCCGAAACGACACCGGTGCGAGCCGTCGGGCGCCAGGGCCTGGGCCTGTTCTTCCCGGTCGGCGTTGCCGGAGAGCAGGCGCTGCAACCAGCGCCGATGCGCCAGCGCGGCCCAGAAGAGTTTGCGGTGCTCGATATGCCAGGGGTGGTGGGCCCAGAAGGCCCATTCCTCCGGGGCCTGCCACTGGGCCAGCCAAGCCGGGATCTCCTCCAGCGCCATGGGATGGCCGATAAAAAACCCTTGCGCCTTGAAACAGCCCAGGGCCTGCAGGATTTCGCCATGTTCCTCCGACTCCACGCCCTCAGCGACCAAGGCGATCCCCAGCGTCCGGGCCGTAGTGATGACGCCGGAGACGATGGCCAGATTGCGCTCATTATCCAGCAGGGTGCGGATGAAGCTCGCATCGAGTTTGATCTGGCTCACCGGTAGTTCCTGCAAGTAACGCAGAGAGGCATAGCCGCTGCCGAAATCATCCAGGGAAACGCGGATCCCCTGCCCTTCCAGGGCGCCGATGATGCTGCGCGCCAGCGGGATGTCGCGCAGCAGCGCCGTCTCCGTGACCTCGATCAGCAAGTGCCTGCGGGCGTCCGGATACTCTGCCAATAAATCCCATAGGCGGGGCAGAAAGCCTTCGGACAGAAAAGTCACCGCGCAGATATTGACCGCAAGGTAGCCACCATGACCCATGGCCGCCAATCGCGGCCATGCTGACAGGGCCTGGCGCAGGACATATTGGGAAAAGGTGATGGCCAGGGATAGGCGCGATTCCACGGCCGTCATGAAACGCTCGGGGTCCACTTCCTGGCCGTTCTCATCGCGCCAGCGGGACAGGGCCTCAAAGCCGCGCAACTCTCCCGTCGGCAACTCCACCACGGGCTGAAAAACCAGGTGGATCTCGCCGTGCACCAGGGCTTGGGCGAGGCGCGCCCGCAGGGACTGCAGGCCCCGCCGCTCCTTCTCCAGGGAGTCGGCAAAAACCTGCACCACGCCTTTGCCCCGGCGCTTGGCCTCATACAAGGCGAGGTCGGCATGACGCATGAGGGTTTCGGCATCCTCCCCATCCTGGGGGGAGAAAGCAATACCCAAGCTACAGCTCACATCCAGTTCGCTTCCATCGGGGAGGCGCAGGTTGCCGGAAAGAGCGCTCTGAACGCGGGCAACGACCGGCCAGAAGACCGCGATGCTCTCGGCCCGCAGGAGCAGGCCGAATTCATCTCCGCCCAGGCGGGCGACGGTATCACCCTCGCGCAACGCCCGGCGCAAGCGTTCCGCCCATTCCCGCAACAGACTATCGCCCGCACCGTGGCCGAAACGGTCGTTCACCTCCTTGAAATCATCCATGTCGAGAAAGCCCACGGCGAGGATCTCCGCGTTCCGGGCTCCGGCAAGAATGGCCTGTTGAATCCGGTCCTGAAACAACACCCGGTTGGGTAGCTCCGTGAGGCCGTCATAAAGCGCCCGACGAGCGAGTTGCCGCAATTCTTCATGACGCTCCAGGGCAAAGCCGATATCGCCCGCCCCCTCTTCGAGCAAACGCACCACGCTGGGCGCGAAGTAGTCTGCTGTCGCCGCATAGGTCATCATAACGGCCACGACCCGACCCTTCTGCCGGATGGGGAAGGCGGCGACGCTGTGTACGCCAAAGCGCCGGTAATAGGGCTGCCAATGATCCAGATCCGGGCGCGACGTCACCTCGCCGATGATCACGGTACGGTCCGTGCGGGCGGCCTGTGCCGCGGGACCTTGGCCCTCGGGCCGGTCAGGGTCCAGGACAACGTGGATATCCGCCACATCCAACCCCGGCACTGCGGGGGAATGGGCGGCGATGTCGATCTTGCCCGTGGCCGGACGCACCCAACCGATCCACATCAAGCGAAAACCCAAATGCCGTGCAAGGATGACACAGCTCTCGCTGAAAAGGCGCTGGGGGTCGGGGTCGTGAATGATGAGCTGATTGATTTCCGTGAGTGCTTGATAGCAGGCCAGATAGCGATCCGCATCTGCGCGCGCGGCCTTCAGATCGCTGATCTCCGGGGCCAGAGTGAGCAAACCGATTATTTTCCCCTTCTCTTCCAGCGGCACCTTGAAGGTCCGGAAACTGCGTTCCCCGATATGCTCGATATCTTCGGACAACTTTCCCCTTGCCAGGGCTTGATGATCCGCCACGCCACAGAGCTCTGCCGCTTCCGGGCCGAGGAGATCGGCATCCCTGCGTCCGACATAATTCATGCCCGTCAGACCGAAGAGATCAAGAATGGCGGGATTGGCGTAGACCCAGCGGCGCTCCGCATCCTTGAGCAGAACCGGGTAGGGCCAAGCGGAGAGGTTTTGCAGCAGGTGGCGCCAATTAGCCAGGGCTGCTTCGGCAGGATCGTTCATCAGGGATATCCGGGTAGGAATAATCGTGATTGTGGCCGGGAAAGCGATATTCGGCAACAGGTTGCAGTCGGCTTGATCGGTCGCCCATTATGGCACTCTCCGGGAAAAGCGCCGGCTGCAAGGGCCACACCTGCCATATGCCCTCGGAAATGACCAAGGGCGGCATTTGCTGCCAGGAACAATGTAGGCCGGCGGGACAGGAAGCAAGCACCCACCGGTTAGACCGCAGTATATGGTGCCGGCGAGAGGAGTCGAACCTCCGACCTATCGATTACGAATCGCAATAGACCCCCTTTTCAATCAATTACTTACGCCGCATATACCAGAGTTTTCAACGATTTATTGCGCCTATCGTTCCCTGCGATTCCCGCTCATTCCCGCCCGCAGTGTGCTGCAATTACACTGCAAAGCCGGATGGCTTCTTATGCCACGCGCACTTCGATATGGCGCCCCAACGCGCGGGCCGCCGCTTCGATCTGGTCCAGTCGCGAGGCGTGGCGCAGGTCGAACAACCGATCCACCTGGGGCATGTGCCAGCCCAGCCGTCGCGCCAACTCGGACTTCTTGATGCCCTGTTCCATCATTGCCCGGTATACCCCGAGCTTGGCGCACTCCAATGCGGAAGGCCGCACCGTGGGTTGCCCGGCTTCCGCCGCGCTCGGCACCGGCAGGGGCTTGCGCGCATCCACATAGAAAGACAGAGCCGTTTCCAGCGCGTCCAGCGCGTACAGCAACGCCTCGCCCTCGTCCTCGCCCTGGGTGATGGCCTCCGGCACGTCCGGGAACGTCACCACGAAGCCGCCTTCGGGCTGCGGCTCCAGAATCACCGGAAAGTCGAAATCGTCCATGGTCACTCCTTTAACCCAAGCTGTTTCTTGATGGCATCGACAAGACCCTTCTTCAACTCGCCCGCGTGCATCGGCAGCACAGACTGGCGCCCATTCAGGAACACCTTCAGGTGCGACCCCTTTCCGGGCTGGAACGTCGCCCCCCGCCTGGTCAGCCAACGCTTGAATTCGTTCGAGTTCATGGACAAAACATAACACATGTGTTGTGCCTGTCAAGGGCACAGGAAGATGCAGCGAGGCGGAAGGCGGGAGGGGCGATAAGAAATTAAGTGGTATACAGACATATCTCTATACCACTTAACCCTATTCCGGCTTAAACCATCCATTCCTGCAGTGGCAGAAAATCCGCACATGCAGCCACTCCGCAGTCACTAACTATGATATAATGAATTGATTAATAATAAAATTAAAAATTGTTTGTAGTCACTCATAAGTACTTGCATTCTGTAGAACAAGGGCTATGTCAGATGTTGACAGAGGGAAGCCCTGGTCTTCATCTCCTTTTTGTTGTGTTAGGGCTAACACCTAACCCCTCATCTAAAAAGGAGGATCATGACAAACTGGAGAACGAAATGAACAAGCAAGCTCCCTTTCCCGCTCGTAGCTGGGCGTGATGGGCGCCATTTTGCACATCCAGATCAAGCCCGAATCTGACCTGGGCGTGCTGCATTTACGCTGCAAATTCAACCGGCAAAGAAAAATGGGCCAGGCTTATCACCTAACCCATTGTTTTTATTGGTGCCGGCGAGAGGAGTCGAACCTCCGACCTATCGATTACGAATCGATTGCTCTACCAACTGAGCTACGCCGGCCAAAAGACGGGGCTATTGTAGCCGCCGCCAAGCGGTACGACAAGGACGGTGGAATGAACGGCGCGAGGCTTGGCGAGCCGTGCCTTTTCGCCCAGGGGATGCTGCGCTATGCTGGGAATATGGATCTTCCCACTCTGACGCCTGCCCTGCTGCTCCGCCGTTATCAGCGTTTTATGGCCGATTGTCGCCTCGAAAACGGGGATGTGGTGACGGCCCATTGTGCGAATTCCGGCACCATGCGCAGTTGTGCCGAGCCTGGTCAGGCGGTTTTGCTGTCCTCCAGCAACAACGGCAAACGCAAACTGCCCTGGACCTGGGAGCTGTACTGGAGCGGTGCGAGTTGGGTCTGCGTCAATACCCAGCGGCCCAATGCGGTGGTCGCCGAAGGGATCGGCAACGGCCGGATCGACGCCTTGGGCGGCTATGGGGCGCTGCGCCGAGAGGTGGCCTATGGCGAACGCGAGCGGGTCGATATCCTGCTGACCGATCCCCATCGCCCCCCCTGCTATGTGGAGGTCAAATCCTGCACCATGCTGGATAGGGATGGCGTGATCCGCTTCCCCGACGCCGTAACGGAGCGCGGGCGGCGTCATCTGCGCGCCTTGACCCAGGTGGTGCGGGAAGGCGGCCGTGGGGTGATGTGTTTTCTCATCGGCCGGGAGGATGGTCAAGGTTTTGCGCCGGCCGATGACGTAGATCCGGCCTATGGTCTCGCTCTGCGGGAGGCGCGTGCGGCGGGGGTGGAGATCCTGGCCTATCGAACACGGATCACAGTTGATAAGATAAGCATTAGTGGAGCGGAACGCTTGCTATTTTAGTCGTCGCCGGCTTTCCAACCGGCGCAGGAGATATATCCATGTTACAGAGAACCCAGCAAAAGCATCAGCCGAGCATCAAGACCCCCGCAGAGATCGAAAAAATGCGGGTGGCCGGGCGCCTGACGGCCATGGTGCTGAAGATGATCGCCCCCCATGTACAAGCGGGGGTGAGCACCGACGAACTGGATCGCATCTGCCATGACTACATCGTCCATGATCTCGATGCCATTCCCGCGCCTCTCCATTATCAGCCCAGCCCCGATTATCCGCCCTTCCCCAAATCGGTATGCATTTCGCTGAACCACGTCATTTGCCATGGCATTCCCGGCGATCGTGTGCTCAAGGATGGCGACATCCTCAATATCGACGTCACCGTCATCAAGGACGGTTACCACGGCGACAGCAGCAAGATGTTCATGGTGGGCGAACCGCCCCTGCGCGCCCGCCGCGTCGTGGAAGTAGCCCATGAGTCCATGTTGCGCGGCATCCGGCAGGTGCGTCCCGGCGCCACCCTGGGCGATATCGGTCACGCCATTCAGATCTATGCCGAGGCCCAGCATTGTTCGGTGGTGCGGGAGTTTTGCGGACACGGCATCGGGCGCGGCTTCCATGAGGAGCCGCAGGTGCTCCATTATGGCAATCCCGGCGAAGGGCTGAAGCTGGTGGCGGGCATGACCTTTACCATCGAGCCGATGATCAATGCCGGCAAACGCCACATCAAGGCACTGCCCGATGGCTGGACCATCGTCACCAAGGATCACAGCGTTTCGGCGCAATGGGAGCACACCATTCTCGTCACCGATAGCGGCCACGAGATCCTCACCCAGTTGCCGGGTGATCCCGCCTAGACCATGCAGCAAAGGGCAATGCCGCCAATGCGGCGCCGCACCGATACCCCCCACGCCCAGTGGGAGCAGTTGCGCCTGGGGCGCGAGGCCCTGCGTCAGGGCTTTCTCCGGGGTGTCGGCGGCGCCCCCCTGCTCGCACAACACTGCCGCCTCGTCGATGGGGTGCTGCGCGAAGTCTGGCGCCAGCTCCCCGCCCGCTTGCAGATGCCGCGGCCGGTGGGGCTGGCTCTGGTCGCGGTGGGCGGCTACGGCCGCGGCGAGCTTTTTCCCGACTCCGACATCGACCTGCTGATCCTGGGCCAAGGCCCCGCCACTGCAACGCAGCAGGCCTTCGTGGAGGCCTTTCTTACCGCGCTCTGGGATCTCCAGCTCCAGGTCGGTCATAGTTTCCGCACGCCCGCCGAGTGCATGGAGGAGGCCCGAGGCGATCTGGGCATTGCCACCACCTTGCTGGAAATGCGTTTTCTCATAGGTGCACGTACCCTGGTGCAGCAACTCCATCAGCAGATGCGGACGAACCCGCCCTGGCCACCCGCCCTCTTTTTTGCGGCCAAGATCGCCGAACAGGAGGCACGCCATGCGCGTTTCAGTGACACCGCCTACCACCTGGAACCCCATATCAAGGACGGCCCGGGCGGGTTGCGCGACCTGCACCAGTTACAGTGGCTGGCATGGAGCAGCCTGGGCGATGGCCGTCTTCGCCACCTGCAGCAGGCGGGGATCATCAACGCCGGCGAATATCGGCAACTCCTCCAAGCCCGCAATTTCCTCTCCCGTCTGCGCATCGGCCTGCACTACGCGGCCGGGCGGCGGGAAGATCGCCTGCGCCTGGACCTCCAGCCCCTGCTGGCCGCACAACTCGGCCTTCAGGACACGGCCGACCGTTCCGCCGTGGAACACTTGATGCAAAACATCTATCGCATTTTTGCCAGTATTGCCCGTATTTCCGCCATCGCCCAGGAAAACCTCGCGTGGCGCATCTCCCCTGCCGCCACGGCAGCGCCCCTGGTCGAGGACGACATTGCGCTGCGCCAGGACAGCATCGGCTTTGCCGCAGATCATCCCGCCGAGCCCGTCCTGTCAGCAATATTAAAACTCTTCCGCCGGCTCGCCGAAGACCCCCAGCAACGCAGCCTGGATGCCGCCACGCAGCGGGAACTCCATGCCCTGCGCCGGCATTTGCGCCCGCAGATGCTCAGGAACGACCCCCGTGCCCGGAGCGACTTGCTGGCCATCCTGGCCAAGCCCGAAGGAGTTTACCGGACCCTTTCCGCCATGCACCAGTGCGGCATTCTGGCCCGCCTCCTGCCCGCTTTCGGGCGCATCACCGGGCAGATTCAGCATGACCTCTTTCACGTCTATACCGTCGATCAGCACACCCTCTTTCTGCTCCGCCAGGTGGGCCGTTTCTGGACGGCCGGGCACAGCGACCTGCCGGTGATCGAGGAGGCGCGCCTGCGCATCGACCGCCCGGAACTGCTG
Organism: Pseudomonadota bacterium; assembly: GCA_021794385.1. Classification (GTDB taxonomy): domain Bacteria; phylum Pseudomonadota; class Gammaproteobacteria; order Acidithiobacillales; family Acidithiobacillaceae; genus Acidithiobacillus_B. Next base: position 23,354 of record JAJYQY010000017.1, read on the forward strand.
GTCATCGCCGGCATCTTCCACGATATCGCCAAGGGACAGGGGGGCGACCACTCCCGCCTGGGCGCCCGGGAGGTCAAGCGCTTTGCCCATAGCATGGGGCTTGATCGGGCCGATACCCGCTTTCTTGCCTGGCTGGTGCAACACCATCTCGACATGTCCGGCGTATCCCAACGCCGCGATCTCGAAGACCCCCGGGTCATCCAGGATTTTGCCCGCATGGTCGGTGACGAAAGGCGCTTGAGTTACCTCCTGCTGCTCACCATTGCCGACATGCGCGCCACCAACCCGGACCTGTGGAACGACTGGAAGGGGATGCTCCTGTCCACGCTCTATCGTGGGGTACGCAGCCAATTGCAGCGCAACACCATCGCCCCCAAGGATCGGCGCACCCTGCTGCGCGCAAAAAAACGCGACCTGCTCGCCGCGCTGCCGCCCCAAGTCCAGGCCCAGGCGCAGGCGCAGGCCCTCTGGCGTACCCTGGGGAGCGATTACTTTATGCGCTATGGCCATGACGAACTCCTCTGGCATACCCAAAGCATCCTGCAACAGCCGGGCCAGCGCACCCTGGTCTTTGCCCGCCCCCGCCAACCCGTCGGCACCGAGCTGCTGATTTATGGCCGCGACACGCCCGGACTCTTTTTGCACATTACCAGCGTTCTCGACAAGCAATCCCTGAGTATTCTCGATGCCCGCATCGATACCAGTGCAGACGGCCACGCCCTGGACACCTTCATCGTGCTCGACGAGAGCCATGCCTTTGCCCATAGCCCGGATGCCCATCAGGACCTGAGCGAGCACCTGCGCGCCATTATTGATGGCGAGGCGGTCAGCGTCCCCCGTTTCGGACTCCGGCACCATGGGGCACGCCATCGGTTTTTTGCCCAAACCCCCGTCGTGGTCACCGTGGACAACGCCGCTCTGCAGCGCTACACCCTCCTGGAAGTGACTGCTGCCGATCGCCTCGGCCTGCTCTATCAGGTGGGCGAGGTCCTGCTTGCCCAGCACTTGAGCATCCATGGCGCCAAGGTATCCACTTTTGGGGAGCGGGTGGAAGACACCTTCTTCATCCTCGATGAAAATGGCAAGAAGTTGGCCGAAGGGCAGCGCGAACGCTTGCGCAGCGCCTTGCTCGATGCCCTGCAGCAAAAGGCGGCCTAAGCCATGCGGTCCTTATTCCGATCGGATCCCGAGGAGCGGCGCGACCGTGCCATCGCCCTGGCGGCCATCCTGCGCGCCGCCATGCTGGTGCAGGACAGCGCCCGCCAGGGCCTGCAGAACGGCGAAGCCAGTACCCAGACGATCCGCAGCATCCTGGCCATGGATGGTAACGACAGCATCCAGCTCTTTGGCGACATTCCTGGCCTGCGCCGGGCGCTCGCCTTGATTTGCCCCCTCCTGCAGCGCGGTCCCGGCAACGCCCAGGAGGCCGAACTCCTCCGTTACGCCCTGGCGCTCCTGACCCTGGGCAAGCGCCTGATCGCCCGCCACGACCTGGCCGAGCGCGTGCGCCAGGGAATCGAACAAGCCCAGCGCCAACTGGAACATTTTGCCGACCCCCTCCACCCCAGTGTCACGGCCAGTCTGGCCCAGACCTACACCGACGCCGTCGGCAAGCTCTCCCCCCGCATCATCGTCAGCGGCGAGAGCCGCTATCTCGGTAATTCCGAAGACGCCGCCCGCATTCGCACCCTGCTGTTGGCCGGCATCCGCGCCGCCGTATGGTGGCGGCAACGGGGTGGTAGTCTCCTCCGCCTGATCCTGGAAAGACGCGCCCTCTGCCAGGAAGCCACGGCCCTGCTCGCCGCCAATCCCTTCAACGCCGATGCCTAGCGCACGGGAAAACCGCAATTTGCTAGTTGGCGGAGGTGTTTTGACATGAAACAACGATCTGCTGTCCACGATAAATAACGTAGGAGCGGCCCATGGCCGCGACCCGCTGGGGGCGCCACCACTGGTGGTCGCGGCCATGGGCCGCTCCTACCGGTTGTGAAGTCCGTTTCATGATGACGGGGTGCACCGGGTGCATGTCCGTTAGGGCAACAGCGCCAAGCGCTGACGCTTGCTGAGCCGGTCCGCCAGGTGCACCGGTTCGGGCAGGCGATGACCCCGTCCCCAGGCCAGGACCAGCGCCCGGGCACCCTCCTGATCACAGCGATGGCCCGGCGAGACATAGACGGGCCGCACCCGCTCACGGGTGCGCAGGATGCTGCCGATGCAGGCCCCCTTGTCCATCAATGCTTCCCAGTCGCCGCGGTGCTCCCCCACCATCCGCTCCTCCCCGCACAAGCGGGATTTGCCAATACCCACGCTGGGCAGATCCAGGAGGACCCCGAGGTGCGCAGCAATGCCGAAACGGCGGGGATGGGCAATGCCTTGACCATCGCACAACAGGAATTCCGGCTTTTGGGCCAGGGCGGCCACAGCCGCCAGCAGCACCGGTCCCTCGCGAAAAGAGAGCAAACCCGGCACATAAGGAAAACTCAGCGGCCGCCGTGCCACCCGCTCTTCCACGACCTCCCCATCGGCATAGCGCATCAGCACTGCCACGCCGACAATCTCCTCGCCACCGGGGGCAATGGCACAGTCCACCCCCGCCACCAGCTCCGGCAGCCGCGCCAGCGGGGTAAGCTGCACCAACCCGGCGAGCTGCCGCTGGAGGGCAACGGCGACTTTCGCATCCCGGGGGAATTCAGGGGTAGGCATAGGGGCAGAGGGAGCGCAGGGGGCAAAGTTCGCAACGCGGGCGCGGGCGGCAATACTCCTTGCCCAGTTGCACCAGCAAGGCATGCAGTTCATTCAGTACCGCCGCTTCGGCAGGGATCTCGGCAGCAATGGCCGACTGGATCTCGCGGTAGCTCGCCTTTTCCGGTAAAAGAGCCAATCGCTCGCCAATGCGGCGGGTGTAGGCGTCCACCACCGGCACGGCGGCATCCAGGGCATAGAGCAGAATGGCATCGGCGGTCTCCTCCCCCACCCCATGCACCACCAACAGGTTCTGCCGCAGCGCAGCGGGGTCCTGCCCCCGACCCAGTTGCCCCGGGTCTGCGGCCACGCCTTGGGCGGCAAGGAAGGCACAAAGGGCGCGCAAGCGCTTGGCCTTGACCCGGAAGTAACCCGCCGGCCGGATCAATTGTGCCAGGTCCGCCTCGGCCATGCCGAGGATGGCGAACACCGAAAGGGCATCCGCCGCACGCAGCGCCCCGATGGCCCGCTCCACATTACGCCACGCCGTATTTTGCGTAAGGATGGCGCCGACCATCACCTCAAAGGGCGATTGCGCCGGCCACCAGTCCTGAGCGCCGAAATGGGCATGGAGGCGCTCATAGACCATGGCCCAGGGAGTGATGGGGCGGTCTGCCATGGCTTATTTGCCCCGCCGCCCCCCCGGTCTGAACCCCGGCAATCCCGTCCCTCCGGGGCCCCGTTTCCCCTCCTCCTTTCTGCCAAAGGGAGTCGCGCTCGGGCCGGCGCCGGCAAAGCCGCCCCGCGGCGCCTTGCGCCCTGCCGGGGCCTTTTCCCGCAGCCCTTGCGGCACTGGGGGGGGCACCCGTTCTACCAGCCGCTCTCCCCCGCCCTGGGCGGAGGCGGCCTTCGGCGCCATGCCCACCGTCTCCAGGAGGGCTGCCATCTCTTCATCGGGAAGATCTTCAAAATATCCCACCTTGAGGTGGCGCGGCATGCCGACGATCCCATAACGCACGCGAATGAGACGGCTCACCGTCAGGCCCAAGGCCTCGAAAAGCCGCCGAACCTCCCGATTCCGCCCTTCGGCCAGGGTGACGTGATACCAACGATTGGCACCCTCTCCGCCTGCTTCCTGCACGGAAAGAAAATGGGCGGGGCCATCGTCCAGTTCCACCCCCGTTAGCAGTTGCTGGCGTTGTTCCTCGTTCACCTCGCCCAGGACCCGCACGGCATACTCCCGTTCCACCTCCGCGCGCGGATGCATGAGGGCGTTGGCCAGATCACCGTCATTGGTCAGCAGCAACAGCCCTTCGGTGTTGTAATCCAGGCGTCCAACGGCAATCCAGCGACTCCCGCGCAGGCGCGGCAGACGGTCAAAGACCGTCGGCCGGCCCTGCGGGTCCTGGCGCGTGGTCAGCTCCCCCACCGGCTTGTGATAGCGCAAAACCCGCAAACGCGGCCGCACCCAGCCGGGGATGCGCAGGGGCTCCCCATCCACGGCCAGACGATCCGTGCTGCTTACCCGGTCGCCGACCTTCGCCACCAGACCATTCACGCTCACCCGGCCGGCCGCAATCCATTCTTCCATTCGCCGGCGGGGACCGAGGCCGAAGCGGGCGAGCACTTTTTGCAGTTTTTCATCGTTTGTCATAACAAATACGCCCCGCACGGGGCGGGGCGCTCCTATGCGGTGGAAAGCCGTTCAGGACGCCTTACGCCGTCCCTCGTCCTTCAGGCGGGTGATACCCAACATCTTGAAGAGCACCTTTTCATAAAAGGGCTCGGAGACACCGATCTTCATCTTGCGGATAAAGTATTTCTCGAAGGCCACCTTGGCCAGATGCACCCAGCGCCCTTCGGCAAACCAATCCACCGTGCGCGGCTTGAGCTGCGGCAATGCGACAAAGGCCGCGCCACGGTCACCCATATCGGCGAAGCAGACGGCATTCCAGGTACCCATGGTCTGGTCGCCGGTCTTGCCTTCCAGATCCGCCTTGATGTTGTGTACCGCAGCCGCCACCATGGACTCGATCATGTAACCGGTCTTGGGCGCACCCGTGGGTACCGGCGTCTGCTCTACCGGGGGAATGGCAATGGCGATACCTGCGGCAAAGATGTTGCGGTACTTCTTGCTGCGCTGGAATTCGTCCACCAGCACGAAGCCGCCGGGGTTGCATAGGCCTTCCACGCCGGCCACGGCCGGTACGCCCTTGAACGCCGGGATCATCATGGAGAACTTGAAGGGCAGCACCATTTCCTTGATGGTTTCACCCTTGTCGTTCACCTGGGTGACATACATCTTGTTGCCTTCGACCTTGGTGACCTTGCAATTGGTGTAGGCTTCAAAGCCTTCTTCTTTCAAGCCCCGGCTCAGAATGGTCTGTGAATCACCCACCCCCTGGATGCCCAGATGGCCCAGGAAGGGCTCGCTGGTCACGAAGGTCATGGACGGGATCTTGTCGCGCAATCCGCGCTTTTTCAGGTCACTGGCCACGATCATGGCATACTCGTAGGCTGGTCCAAAGCAGCTTGCGCCGGCCATGGCGCCCATGACGATGGGGCCCGGCTCGCGCAACAATTCCTGATAGGCCTTGTAGGCCGCTTCGGCATGATCCAAGGTACATACCGATTGCACCTGGCCTTCATGGGGATCGGAGCCCGGCACGTTTTCAAAGGCCAGCTTGGGACCGGTAGTGATGAACAGATAGTCATAATCGACCTTGCTGCCATCGGCCAACTCGATCTGATTGGCCTCGGCGTCGATCCGATCGGCGCGCTGTGCAATAAAGTGAATGCCTTTGCGCTCTACATAGGGTTTGATGGGAAAGGCCACGTCGTCGCGCTCTCTCCAGCCGACGCCTACCCAGGGGTTGGAAGGGACAAATTGAAAATAATCGTTGGCGCTGATCAGCGTCACCTCGTGGGCCGACCCGAGGGCCGCCTTCATCTCATAGGCGGCCGGCATCCCCCCGGTCCCTGCTCCCAGAATCACGACATGTGCCATTGCTGTATGCTCCTCGCAGAATACTGCTTGTGCTGGATAATTCGGCTACCTGACCATCCGCGCCGTGCCCGTATCACTCACCCCTTTTTTGTATGGAAGAGTATAGCAAATCTAGTAGGTGATGACAGATTGTATAATTAGAATATAATTATTTTACTATATATTTTATGAATGATTTTTCAATTCGCAACATTTCCAGGCGGCGACAGGATGGTTGTCTGTTCACCCGGAACCATTTCCAGATCAGGCAAGGCACCCAGGGCGGGCAGGGCAAAATAGGCCAGAAAGGCATCGGTAGTGGCCCACAATGCCGGGCGGCCGGGGGTATCCCGATGTCCCACCACGTCAATCCAGCCGCGCTCCTGGAGCTGGCGCAGCACCTGCGCACCCAGGCTCACGCCTCGCCACTGTTCTATCTCCGGGCGCGTGATGGGTTGGCGATAGGCGATTACGGCAAGGGTTTCCAGCACGGCCCGCGATAGGCGACGCGGTCCCTGAGCGTGCAGACGCAGCAGCCAGGGGGTGTAGCGCGGGTGGATGTGCAACTGATAGGCACCGGCCACCTCGCGCAATACGAGCGGCCCCGAACCCTGCACCAGCAGCC
>JAJYQY010000140.1 GCA_021794385.1 Pseudomonadota bacterium
TAGAGGGCGATGGGGTCCATATTGCCTTGCAGCGCGACCCGATCCCCAATGCGTTGCCGGGCAATGCCCAGTTCCACGGTCCAGTCCAGGCCGATGACATCGGCCCCGCTGTCGGCCATGGCCTCCAGCCAGCCGCCTCCGCCCTTGGTAAAGAGGATGATGGGGACGCGCCGACCTTCGGATTCTTTGCGCAGGGCAGCCATGACCTGCCGCATGTAAGCAAGGGAGAAGGCTGCATAGGCCCGGGTGCTGAGGGTGCCGCCCCAGGTATCGAAGAGCATAATGGCCTGGGCACCCGCAGCGATTTGGGCGTTGAGATAGCGGGCTACGGCCTCGGCCAAGAGGCCGAGCAGACGATGGAGGAGGGCGGGATCGCTATAGAGCATCCCCTTGATCTGGATGAAATCGCGGCTGCCTTTGCCTTCTACCATGTAGCAAGCCAGGGTCCACGGACTACCGGCAAAGCCGATGAGGGGCACACGCCCGTCCAACTCGCGGCGAATCATGCGCAGGGCGTCGCCGACAAAGCGCAGATCCGTCTCGGGATCGGGGATGCCCAGACGCTCGATATCGGCGCGACTACGCAGGGGGCGTTCAAAAACCGGCCCCTCACCCTCCACAAAATGCAGGCCCAGGCCCATGGCGTAGGGGATGGTCAGGATATCGGAAAACAGGATTGCGGCATCCAGCGGAAAGCGATCCACGGGCTGCAGGGTGACCTCGCAAGCCAGTTCCGGCGTGGTGCAAAGGGTGAGAAAATCGCCGGCCCTTTCCCGTGCCGCGCGATACTCGGGGAGATAGCGTCCGGCCTGCCGCATCAGCCAGATGGGTGTGTAGGGCGTTGCTTCGCGTAGACAGGCGCGCAGGAAAGTATCGTTCAGCAAGGAGTTATGCACGGTCTATACACCAAGATAGTCGAGGATACCATTGGCGGCACGCCGCCCTTCATCCACGGCGGTGACCACCAGATCGGAGCCGGTACGCATATCGCCACCGGCAAAGACCCGCGGGTTGCTGGTCTGGAATTGGGCATTGGTCGTGACCCGTCCGCGCTCGTCGACCCGGATGCCGTGCTCGGCAAACCAGGGGGCCGGCGATGGATCAAAACCGAAGGCGAGGATGACGACGTCGGCGGCCAAGATCTGCTCTGAGCCGGCCACCATCTCCGGGTGGCGACGTCCGCGTGGATCGGGATCGCCCAGCCGGGTTTCCACGAGGCGGACACCGGTAACGATGTCACTGCCGAGGATTTCCAGCGGCTGGCGATTGAAAAGGAAACGGACACCTTCCTCGCGGGCATTGGCCACCTCCCGCCGGGAGCCGGGCATGTTCTCCTCGTCCCGCCGGTAGGCGCAGGTTACCTGCACGGCACCTTGGCGGATGGCGGTACGTAGGCAATCCATGGCCGTATCACCGCCACCCAGCACCACGACCCGCTTGCCGGCAAGATCGACATAGGGAGTAGTGAGGGGATCGGGGAGGTTCATGAGTTGCCGAACATTGCCGATGAGGTAGGGGAGGGCCTTGATCACGCCCGGCAGATTTTCTCCCGAAAAATTCCCTTCCTTGGCGGTATAAGTACCCATACCGAGGAAGACGGCGTCATAGTCGGCCAGTAATTGGGTCATGCTCAGGTCTTTGCCGATCTCGGTGTTGAGCTGAAAACGCACGCCCATGTCTTCCAGGAGTTGGGCGCGCCTGGCAATGACGGACTTCTCCAGCTTGAAGGGGGGAATGCCGAAGGTCAAGAGCCCGCCGACGGCCGGATAGCGATCGAAGACCAGTACCTCGGTCCCGGCACGGTTGAGCATATCGGCGCAGCCCAGACCCGCTGGTCCGGCGCCAATGATGGCGACACGTTTGCCATTGGCGGTCCGCTGCGGGGCCTCGGGATGCCAGCCGCGGCCAATGGCCTCTTCGGTAATGAAGCGTTCCAGATGGCCGATGGTCACGGCGCCATAGCCGTCATTGAGGGTGCAGGCCCCTTCGCAGAGGCGATCCTGCGGGCAGATACGCCCGCAGATTTCCGGCAGGGTGTTGGTCTCGTGGGACATTGCCGCCGCTTCCTCGATGCGGTTCTCGACAATGAGCTGCAACCAGTTGGGGATGTAGTTGTGGACCGGACATTTCCATTCACAATACGGATTGCCGCAATGCAGGCAGCGATCCGCCTGCAGACGGGCGCTACCGAGGTCAAAGCCCGTGTAGAGCTCCCGAAACTCGCTACGACGCTGCTCCACATCCAGTTTTTCCGGATCTTTGCGGGGGCCTTCGATGAAAGAAAAATGGCTCATGCTTATCCTTAAATAGCGACAGATGTCGCTTAACTCGCTTCTTCGAGCAGGACATCCAGCCGGGCGGCCTTGGGCGCCACCAACCAGACATCGCGCAAAAACTCTGCCCAATGCTGCAACAGGCCGTGGGCATGGCGACTGTTCGTTGCGGCGATGTGGGCCTCCACATGGCGGCGCAACAGTCCTTCATAGCCTGCCATGGCCTCGGTGTCGATGCGGTGGTAGTTCACCAGTTCCCCATTGACAAGGTCGGGGAATTGCCGTTGCTGGTCCCATACGAAGGCAAGGCCGCCGGTCATGCCGGCGCCGAAATTGACCCCCACCTCACCCAGCATCACCACCTGACCTCCGGTCATGTATTCGCAGGCATGATCACCCGCCCCCTCGATGACGGCGACGGCCCCGGAATTGCGCACGGCAAAGCGCTCGCCCGCCCGCCCGGCGGCATAGAGACGGCCGCCGGTAGCGCCGTAGAGGCAGGTATTGCCGACGATGGCCGAGTCCTGGCTGGCATACGTCACGCCTTCCGGCGGGGCGATGATCAGGGTGCCGCCGTTCATGGCCTTGCCGACGTAATCATTGGCGTCGCCTTGGAGGCGCATCCGCATCCCCTGCACGCAGAAAGCACCGAAGGACTGCCCGGCGGTCCCATGGAAGTCCACCTGAATGCAGTCCTCCGCCAGGCCGTTATTGCCATAGCGGCGAGCGATCTCTCCGGCCAGGCGGGTGCCGATGGAACGATTCACGTTGCGGATCGGATAATGCAGGTGCGTGACAATGCGATTCTCAAGGGCAGGAATGGCGTCCGCGACCATGCGCTCGGCCAGTTCCCCCCGGTCGAAGGCGGGATTGCGGTCCTGCGTGTGGATATTGCTGTCGGCGTTCTGCAGTGCGGCATTGAAGAGCAGCGGCCGCAGATCCAGATGCTCCTGCTTGGGGGTCTGGGCGCCACCCACCTGCAAATGCCCGGTGGCGCCCACCAGGTCGTCAAAACGCCGGATACCGAGGCCGGCCATGATTTCCCGCGTTTCCTGGGCGACAAAGCGGAAGTAATGGATGACCATCTCGGGCAGGCCGATGAAATGCTTGCGCAGGGTCTCATCCTGGGTGGCTATGCCCGTGGCGCAATTGTTGAGATGGCAGATGCGTAGATACTTGCAGCCCAGGGCAATCATGGGGGCGGTGCCGAAGCCGAAGCTTTCGGCCCCCAGGAGGGCGCCCTTGACCACATCCAGGCCGGTCTTGAAACCGCCGTCCGCCTGCAGTCGTACCCGGTGACGCAGATGATTGCGGCGCAGAGTGACTTGGGTCTCGGCCAGGCCCAGTTCCCAGGGCGATCCCGCATATTTGACCGAACTTAAAGGACTAGCGCCGGTGCCGCCGTCATAGCCGGCAATGGTAATGCGATCGGCATAGGCCTTGGCCACACCGGCGGCAATGGTCCCCACTCCCGCTTCCGACACCAGCTTCACCGAGACATAGGCAGCGGGGTTGACCTGTTTGAGGTCAAAGATGAGTTGCGCCAGGTCTTCGATGGAGTAGATGTCGTGGTGCGGCGGTGGGCTGATCAGCGCCACCCCTTCCTTGGCATAGCGCAGGCGGGCGATGATCCCGGTGACCTTGTGGCCGGGAAGCTGGCCGCCTTCACCGGGTTTGGCCCCCTGCGCCACCTTGATCTGCAACTCTTCGGCATTGACGGCATATTCTGGGGTCACCCCAAAGCGACCGGAGGCGATCTGCTTGATCTTGCTGACTTTGTTGTTGTGATAGCGGGCGGGATCTTCGCCGCCTTCGCCCGAGTTGGAGCGACCGCCGATGGTATTCATGGCGATGGCCAGGGCTTCGTGGGCCTCCGGAGACAAGGCCCCGAGGCTCATGGCTGCCGTATCGAAACGCGAGGTGATGGCCTCGATGGGCTCTACTTCGTCAATGGGAATGGCCGAGCCCGGGCGAAGCTGCAAAAGATCCCGGAGATTGGTGACCGGACGTTGATTGACGAGCCCGGAAAAGACCTGATAGTCCCCATAACGTCCCGTCTTGACCGCATGCTGCAGGGAGTTCACCACGTCGGGATGGTAGGCGTGATATTCGCCGCCGCTCACATACTTTAGCAAGCCCCCCACCGGCAGCGCCTTGCGCGGCAGGAAGGCGTCGCGCACGAGGCCGCGAATGTCGTTTTCGATATGGGCGAAGCTCGCGCCCTCAAGCCGCGACACCGTCCCTTTGAAGCAGCGTTCCACCACCCGTCGATCCAGTCCCAGGGCCTCGAAGAGCTGACTGCTGCGATAGGAGGCGAGGGTGGCGATACCCATCTTGGAGAGGATCTTGTACAGGCCCTTGTCGATGCCTTTGCGATAATTTTCCAGGGCCTTCTGCTCGGTCACGGGTTGGGAGAAGGCATGACGCTCCCGCAGGCTGCGGATGATGGCATAGCCCAGATAAGGATAGACGGCGGTAGCCCCGTAGCCGAAGAGGGTGGCGAAGTGGTGCGGATCGCGGGCATGGGCGGTGGCGGCAATGAGATTGCAGCGGGTACGCAAACCGGCTTCGATGAGGGTATGGTGTACCGCTCCCACTGCCATCAAGGCGGGGATATAGAGGCGGTCGCGATCCAGGGCGTGATCGGAGAGCACCAGGATCACATCGCCATGGCGCACGGCATCCAGGGCGGCCATGCTGAGGGCCTCGATGGCGCCTTCCAGGGTATTGTCTGCGGCCGAGTAGGTGAGATCAAAGATACGGGTACGAAACTGCGGTTCGGAACGGCTGGTCAGGGCGCGAAAGGTCTGGTCGGAAAGGATTGGTGAGTGGACCTCGATGCGCCGGGCGAATTCGGGCCGTTCCTCGAAAAGGTTGCTCTCGGCGCCGAAGACCGTGTTCAGGGACATCACCAGGGCCTCGCGCAAGGGGTCGATAGGCGGGTTGGTAACCTGGGCGAATTGCTGACGGAAATAATCGGCGATATGTCGCGGTTGGGTGGAAAGAACGGCTACGGGCGTGTCGTCGCCCATGGAGCCAACGGCCTCCTGCCCGCCTTCGGCCAGAATGCGGATGACCTGGTCTTCCTCCTCGAAAGATACCCCAAAAGCCTTTTCGCTGGTGAGGAGATCGTCTACCACCAGTGCCGGCTGGTTTTCCGCATCGCTGGTATCGAGATGCACGGCATGGCTTTCCAGCCACTGCTGGTAGGGATGGCTGGCCTTGATCCTGGCATCGATGGCGGCGGTATCGAGAAATTCTCCGCTGTGCATGTTGACGGCGATGATCTGTCCCGGACCTACGCGCCCCTGAACGAGGATATCGCGGTGCTCGTAATCAAAAACACCGCATTCGGAGGCGATGTTGAGGATGCGCTCCTTGGTGATGACATAGCGTGCCGGCCGCAGCCCATTACGGTCCAGGGCACAGGCGGCGATACGGCCGGTGTTGAGGACAATGCCGGCAGGGCCGTCCCAGGCCTCCATACGCATGCTGTGATATTCGTAAAAGGCGCGCAGCGCCGGGTCCATGTGCGGAAAATTATGCCAGGCCGGGGGTATCAGCAGGCGCAAGGCCTTGAAGAAATCCATGCCGCCCTGTACCAGCAATTCCAGCATGTTGTCGAGGCTGAAAGAGTCGCTGCCGCCGCCGACGGCAGGCAAGACCTCTGCCATGGGCAGGAGCGGAGTGGAAAGCTGCGCTTCCCGCGCCCTGGCCCAGATGCGGTTGCCCTGAACGGTGTTGAGTTCGCCGTTGTGGGCGAGTATGCGAAAGGGCTGGCACAGCCGCCATTCCGGCCAGGTATTGGTGGAAAAGCGCTGATGATAGGTGACCAGTGCCGAGGCACAACGGGGGTCGCGCAGATCGGGGTAAAAGTCCGGCAAGCGTTCGGGCATGACCAGGCCTTTATAGCCGATGACCTGGCTGGAACAGGTGACGGCAAAAAACCCTTCCGTGCCGCCAAAGCGTTTTTCCAGACGGCGCCGGAGGCGATAGAGCAAACGCTCCCGGGCGTCGATATCACCCTCTCCCGGCAAATTGATGAAGGCTTGCCAGACGCTGGGCAATGTCGCCAGGGCTTCGGCGCCGCAGGCATCGGGATGTGTGGGCACCGCCCGCCAACCGGCCAGGTTCAGGCCCAGATCGGCGGCTTCGTGCTGGAGGCGGTCACGTATGGGAGCGGCGAGGGCGTCATCCGTGGGCAGGAAAAACTGGCCGATGCCAAAGTGCTGGCCGAGGCGAAAGCCTGCTTCTTCGGCAATGGCGCGAAAAAAGCCCTCGGGCATTTGCAAAAGGAGGCCACAGCCGTCACCGGTTTTGCCATCCGCGGCAACGGCGCCGCGATGGGTGAGCCGGGCCAGGGAGGAGATGGCCGTAGCGACGATGTAATGACTGGCCTGGTTGTCCAATTGGGCAATGAGGCCAAAACCACAGGAATCACGTTCAAATTC
>JAJYQY010000103.1 GCA_021794385.1 Pseudomonadota bacterium
GCCGTAAAGGCCTTGCTGATCTGCGCCAGGGATTCCTGCTCATCCACCATCAGGGTATGCTCGCTGACGAACTCCACGGCCGGATGACGACCGAATATATCCATGACATAGGGGCGCGAAATGCGCTCCATGAATTCGGCGCGCAGGATGAGCCCCAGCGGCTGATCGCCCCGACAAACGGCCACCACCGGCAGACTCTTCTGCCGTAGCAGCAAAACGTGCAACTCGCGCACCGGCGTATCGTGGGCCACGCAGGGAGCCCGCCGGAGAATGTCGCTCGCCACCCCTCGCACCCTGCCCAACACCAGGGCAGGCTGATGCTGCTGCCAGAAATCCGCCGCCAGGGTGGGGCAATGTGGTGGAAGACCGGGCCTGGCGAAGTAATAACCCTGCAGGATCTCCACGCCCAGATCCATCAGAATCGGGATTTCCCCTCCTCCCTCCACCCCTTCCGCTACGACTTGCGCACCGATGGCCTTGGCCATGAGGACCAGGCCGCGAATGAAGCGCCGCTTGATGGCGCTCTCCTGCAGGCAGGCCACGAAATATTTATCGAGCTTGACATAGTCCGGCTCCAGCTCGCAAAGCGCCTGCATACTGGCGTAGCCCGATCCCACGTCATCCATGGCCATGCTCATACCCATCGCCCGCAAGGGCGCCAAGGCCTCGCGCAGGGCACTCACGTCCGCGATGGGCTCATGTTCGGTGAGTTCCAGGATCAAGCGTTCCGGTGCCAAACCCAGCTCCCCGAGCATCTGCTGCAGCGGCTCTACCCGCAACGCCGATTGCGTCAGACAGGCAGGCGTGACGTTGAGGGACAGGCGACCGGGCCAGTGCAGATCCATGAAACTCTGCAGCACCCGACGCCTGGCCGCGGCTTCCAGCGTTTCCCGCCTGCCCATGCCGGCCGCAGTCCTAAACAACGACTCGGGGCTCTCCAACCCATGGCCCTGTGGGCCACGGACAAAGCCCTCCAGGGCAAAGGGCTCCCGTTCTCCCACGCGATAGAGCGGCTGAAACACCGCCCGCAATCCTTCAGCAATGAGCCGATCCATCTCGACCACAGGGTCGGCCTCTATCCCCATCAGCGGCGCCGGATCATCGACTTTATAGAGCATCGCTGCGCTTTCCTCTCCCATCTATGAGCCCGTGTCCTGCCAGTGCAGCGCCCGCAAGCGGGTAAATTTCTTGCGCTGATGGTCCTGCATGCGGGTAAGGATATCGTCGAGGGTACGCACCGCCTCGACCACAAAGGGACCCTTGTTGAGCATGACGCATTCGGCGCGCACCCCCATGGCGGCGTCGGTCAGCTCGGGGCGGGAGATGCTGCCCTTCCTGGTAAGCGTTTCCAGAACCTGGGTCGCCCAGATCACCGGCAGATGCGCGGCCTCTGCCAGCCACAGGATCTCCTCCTGTACCTCCGTCAGCCGCTCCGGCCCCACCTCCACCGCCAGATCGCCGCGCGCCACCATCACCCCCAGCGGCTCCCGCCCCAGAGCGGCCAGCAGGATCTCCGGCAGGCGGTGAAAGGCCTGGGCCGTCTCGACCTTGGCAATGATACCCAGATGACTCGCCTGCCGTTGCTGCAAGGCCTCCAGCAACGTCGCCATGTGCGCGCCGCTTTCCACGAAGGAAAACCCCACCATATCCACCAGGGGAATGATGACATCCAGATCAGCCAGATCCTTATCGCTCAAGGATGGCAGATTCAGCGGCAGGCCGGGGAAGTTCAGGCCGCGATCCGGCAAAAGGCGCGCCCCACCCGCTTTGGCATGGGTGATGCGCAGCAGGGCACCTTCCGGGCCCTGCGCCTCCACCACCGCCGCCATCTTGCCGTCATCCACCCATACCGCCTGCCCTAGGGGCAGCCTCTCCACCAGCGCAGGGATCGTGCAGGCCACCCGCGCAGGCTGGTCAGCGACCGCCACCCGCCCCTGCCCGGGGTCGCGACTCAACAACAGGGCGTCACCCACCGCCAGCACCATCTGCACCGGTGTTTCGGGGATGCCGGTGATAACCCCCTGGCAATGGCGTCGACGGCGACTCCGCCAGGTATTGCCATTGACGAGGTAGGTTCCCTGCATACAGTGCAAGGTCAGAACGCCCATCTCCACGGCCTCCACCACCAGCACGCGCTCCTTGCCTCGCGCATCCACACAGAGCAGCTCTTCTGCTGCCTTGGGCGCAGGGCTGCCGGCCGTCGGCAGGAGCACGCACAACACCCCGGCGGGCAACACCGCCGGCGGCTGGGTAGAAGCGATGGCCCGCAAGAGTGCCGGCGCCTGTACCCGTCCCAGACGGTCGCGCCGTGGGCGCAGGTGGACAACTCCCGGCTCCATGGGCAAAGGGCCGGTACGAATCTTGTGGCCCGCCAGGTCTGCGAGGATCCGGCACGAACCCCCCTGTTCCTGCACGGCCTGATGGAGATTTTTCACCATCGCCCGCCATTGTTCGGGGGCATCACGGGCGCAGTTGATCCGCGCCACATCCATGCCCGCCGCCAGCAAGGATTGAAAGAAAGCAGGGTCATCCGCCCGCTCGCCCGGTAACGTCACCATGATGCGTGTGCTGCGATGCGCGCGGGCCGGGCCCAGGAGCCGCTCCGTATTCCGGGCCAGCAACTGTATGCCTTCATCCGGACGAAGGATCGTCTGCGCCCCGGCCTCCGGTTCAGGCCGACCCAAAGCCGCAGACAGCAACGCGATGATGTGGTCCAGCGTATCCAACACATGACTCTCGGAGCGCCCCAAAGAGGACAGTCCCTGCCCCGCCAGGGCCTCCTGCAGCGGGCGCAGATCCACCCTGCGCAGGGCGAGATAATGCAGCATGTTGCGCACGCCCGGGTGCAAGCGCAGGGTCGGGTCCTGCCCTTCCAGAACCACCATGCGCGCTTCACTCTCGTGCAGCACGCGGGCACGCAGCGCCTCCAGGGCGGCAAGGAGGTCCTGCCAGTCACCGTTCATGAAGCAAGGGGCGGCAAAGGAGCGCCGTGGGGAAGCAAGGCTACGCCATAAAGCTCCGCCTCCAGGCGATACAGACGGACTTGAGCATCATCCAGATCGACCTGCAGGCGGCGGACATCTCCATACCCAAGGGTGTGCGCCAGCTTTTCTGCGATAACGAAGAGAACCGACAAGAGACTGCCCAGACCATCGTCATCGGCCATATTTTCGCTGCGTAGAAAAAGCCCATTGCTACTCAGCAAGGCCACGCCACTGGCCTCCGGATAATAGGCCCGCAAGCGGACCATGTAGTACTGAAAACGCTGCCAGTTTTGCTCCTGCATCACGATTCCCTCCACACACGGCGAGTTCATCCAAGAACAGCCCGAGCGTAACAGAAGAATGTGACATTATGATGACGCTTTGCGGCCTACGATCCGTCTTCTCATCCACCTGGATCCGCCAACGGTCGCATCAGCCCCGCAGCGCTCCCACCCCCACCAGGATCCACGCCGCGATAAAAGCCGTACCCCCAAAGGGCGCAAAGATCGCCATCCACATCCATCCCGTCAGGGTCAACACCGTAAGGCCGCCGCAAAAAAGAAAAATCCCCAGCAACATGATCCAGCCCGCCCAGCGCAGGATGGCCAGATGGCGCCCCTGCCGGATCTGAATCAGGATACCCACAAGGATCAGCCCCAGCGCATGATAGATCTGAAACTGGTTGGCAATATGATAGATGTCCATCATGGTCGGGCTCAGCCGCCCCTGCAGGAGATGGGAACCGATGGCGCCCAAGGCCATGGCCAACGCCGCCAAAAAGGCGCCCCACGCCACAAAAACGCTACCGGGCTTCATTGCTGAAACCCGTGGCTCAGGGATTTGCGCCACTGCCAGTCGCGCACATAGGCCGCCGCCAGGGCGGGGGCGTTCCACAGGATGAGGACGTTTTCGGCGTTGTCCTTTTGCGCGGCCTTGGTGAAATTGAAGCTGCCGGTTACCACCGTCCTGCCGTCGATGATCATGACCTTGTTGTGGGCGATGCGGACCGAGCCGTCGATCCAGACCGGGATCTGGTGATTGATCAGATAGGTAGCGCCGCTGTAACGGCCCGTCTCGTTGCTCTTGTCGAGAATGACCGCTACGTCCACGCCGCGCGCCTTGGCCTGACCCAGAGCCTGGATGATGGGGGCGGAGGTGAAGCCATAGGCCTGCACCAGGATTTGTTGCCGCGCCAGATCGATGGCCCGGACCATGACCTTCGTACCGTCGCCATTGGGCGAAAAGGCCACCGTCGCCGGGCTGTCCACCTGCACCTGGGCGGTGAGGGGTTGGGCCGACTGATCCGCGGGGCCGCCTTCCCGGCCCGCGCCCTGCCGAAGCTCCCGGTGCTCCCCATGATCCCAGGGATATTCATAGGCCTGCGCCGCCATCGGCAGCGCCGCCAGCAGTATCACCAGATACCCGAACCACTTTTTCCTCATGCGCCCCTCCTGTTTGCCGTAGCGTACCACAGGGTGGCAAAAGTTCGGCAACAGCTTTGCCGCTCCTCTCCCGGCAGAGCGAGGCCGTCCGTTTCCCCATACGGCGCAGCCACGCAGGTAGGGTTTGCATGATCCAAAAAACGGCCATTGGCGAGTCTGGAATAACTAATCAACCAGCCCTTATGCTATATTTACGCCGAGGTGACAGGGAGACAAAGATGGCAATAAAAAAGGTTTGCATTCTCGGCGGGACGGGTTTTGTGGGCCGGCATCTGGCCGAACGACTCAGCCAGAAAGGCTATTCGGTGCGAATACTCACGCGCAACCGCGAACGCTATCGGGAAAAGCTGCTGGTACTGCCGGGCGTAGACCTGATCGAGGGCGACGTCCATAACCCGATCACGCTGGAGAAATACTTTGCAGGCATGGATGCCGTCATCAATCTCGTGGGCATCCTCAATGAACGCCATGTCGGGCGTAGTGATTATCCGCCGGAGCGCCACGGTGATTTCAACCGCAACCACATCGAACTACCCCGTCTGGTAGCCAACACCTGTGCCCAGGTAGGCGTGCCGCGCCTGCTGCACATGAGCGCCCTGGGCGCCGATCCCGTCGGCCCCAGCGCCTATCTGCGCTCCAAAGGCATCGGCGAGGAAATCGTCCGCCAATCCGGCGAAGACAGCGCCAAACTCGGCCACTTCACCTACCTCAACGGCCCCAAGCTGGTCTGGGGTCGTGGTCTCAAGGTCACCATTTTCCGGCCCTCCGTGATCTTTGGCGAAGGCGATAGCTTTTTCAATCGCTTCGCCGGACTGCTCCGCAGCATCCCCTTCGTCATGCCCCTGGCCAAAGCTCAGGCAAAAATGCAACCCGTGTGGGTGGAAGACGTCGTTACCGCCTTCGTCAAGTCCCTGGACAATGCCGCCACCTTTGGTCAGGCCTACCATCTCTGCGGCCCCAAGGTCTACACCCTCGGCGAACTGGTCGCCTACACTCAGGGCCTCATCGGCACCCACCGCGCCATTGTCCCCCTGCCCGATTGGCTGGCCAATCTGCAAGCCATGGTCCTCGAAAAACTCCCGGGACAATTGCTCACCCGCGATAATCTGCGTTCTCTCTCCGTAGACAATATCTGCACCGCACCGGGCTACCCGAGCATTTTTGGCAACCAGCCCAGCGCCCTGGAAGCCATCGTACCCGGCTACCTCGGCACGGGCAGCAACAAGGCCGGACGCATGGCGGACCTGCGCCACCGGCGCCCCGGCTAGGGATCCTTCCATCCCAAGGCAGGAGCGGCTTCCGCCGCAACTGCCCGGCGGAAAATACCCACAGACCTTAACGCAGTGCCCACCCTAATGCTGCATCCCGGCCTGCCCTTCCTCGCCCAGCCGTCGTAATTCTGCGGCCTCTTCGGGCGAGACTTCCGTGAGGATCGCCGCCATTCCCTGCCGCGCGCGCTCATCGCCCTGCCGCGCCGCGAGGCTGAAGAGTTCATAGGCATACGCGATATTTTTGGGGATGCCCGTACCGCTGTAAAACATCAAACCCAGATTGAACTGGGCCTGCGCATCGCCCTGGTCCGCCGCCGCACCATACCATTTTGCCGCCTCCAGGTAGTTTTGCGGCACACCGGCCCCGGCGAAATACTGCACCCCCAGATTGTACTGCGCCGCCGCATCACCGGCCTGTGCCCGCTCCAGCAGCGTTTTGAGCGATCCCAGGCCTGCCATCGCCATGATATCCAGAGGCCGCCCATCATCATGAACAGACATAGCTATACCCCAATCCTGCATCACTTCGTGAAAGATCCTACGACTCACCAATGCCCCCGGTTGTCCTCGATTCGGCAGTTGGCGAGGGTGTTTTTTGGGTGATAAAACCGGGCCAGGGATCAAGTGCCTTCAGGGAGCACCACCCCCCAATCGGCAATACGATCTCCATCCGCCAGCGACCACACCGCCCGATGGAGAGCCAGCATCGAATGACGGTCGCTTAAAAGGATATTGCGCTCCCGCCCCGTCAAATGCTGGGGCCCAAGCTCCAATGCTTTATGGCAAAGGGCCGCGGCCTTGGGCCACACCCCAGGACGATTGCGCTGCAGGGCCGCATGGAGCGCATTGAGCTGCGGATCCACCACCACCTGCACAAAGGGATCTCCCGTAAAGTGGGGTA
>JAJYQY010000062.1 GCA_021794385.1 Pseudomonadota bacterium
CCCCGGTCTGGGCTACTATGTGGCCGGTCAGCAGCGCTTTGGACCCGGCGGCGACTTTGTCACCGCCCCGGAGATGGGCAGCCTGTTCGGCACCACCCTGGCGCGGGCCATGGCGCCCCTGCTGGGTCCCGACGGCCTGCTGGAGTTCGGCGCCGGCTCCGGGGCCCTGGCCGCCCAGTTGCTGGCCGCCCTGCCGCCCACGCCCTACACCATCCTGGAGGTCAGCCCGGACCTGGCGGAGCGCCAGCGCGCGCGCCTGGCGGGCCTGCCGGTCCGCTGGTTGAGCGCATTGCCGGAATGTTGGTGCGGCGTCATCCTGGCCAACGAAGTGCTGGACGCCATCCCACCCCATCTCGTCGAGCTGGACCAGGACGGCGTGCTCTGGGAACTCGGTGTGGCAGTGGGTCCGGAGGGTTTTGTCTGGCGTCATTTGCCGGCCAGTGATGCCCTGCAGGAACGCCTGGCGCCCTATCTCCCCCACTGGCCGCGCCCCTACCGCAGCGAGGTGAACCTCGCCGCCGAGGCCTGGTTGCGCGACGTGGCCGGCCGTCTGGAAAGCGGGGCCATCCTCATCATCGACTATGGTCACGGGGCCGCCGAGTATTATCATCCCCAACGCAGCATGGGCACCCTGCGCGCATACTACCGTCAGCATTGGCTGGAAGATCCTTTTTATCTGCCTGGTCTCTGCGATCTCACTGCGCACCTCGACTTTGGCGCCCTGCAAAGCGTCGCTGTGGCCGCGGGCCTCCAGGTGCGCAGTTACGATCCGCTGGCCCGCTTCCTCATCGCCAACGGCCTGGCCGAAGCCTTCAGCGCAGCCAGCGGCAGCGCCGATCCGCTGACCCGGATGCAACTGGCCAACGAAGCCAAACGCCTCACCCTTCCCCAGGAAATGGGAGAAAGTTTCAAAGTCCTGGTCCTCAGCAAGGAGTCTCCATGCAGATCACCGTCTATGGCATCAAAAACTGCGACACGATGAAAAAAGCCTTTGCCTGGCTGGACGAGCACGGCATGGCCTACCAGTTTCACGACTACAAAAAGGCCGGCGTGCCCGCAGCGCTTTTGGCGCAAGGGGCGGCGCACTGGGGTTGGGAGGCATTGCTCAAGAAAACCGGCACCACCTGGCGCAAGATCCCTGAAACAGAGCGCCGGGATCTGGACGAAGCCCGTGCCCTGGCCCTCCTGAGCGCCTACCCCAGCCTGATCCGCCGACCCATCGTCATGATCGATGGGGAAGCGGCGTTAGTGGGCTTTGCCGCCGATGGGTGGATGCAAGCGCTGCGGCAGCGCACCCAGGAATCAGGAAACCCGTCGTAGCCCGCATAGGAGCGGCCGGCCCACGGCCGTAAAAAGCCATCCGTTGGCCAAGCTGGCGGGCATTGTAGGAGCGGCCCATGGCCGCGAAAAAGCTATCCGATGGCAAGCTGGCGGGCATTTTCAGGTGTCAGGTGTGCGGCCGTGGGCCGCATTCGTCGCGCCACGGGAAGGGAGTTCAGGTTACCCCCTGACTGCGCAGGTAATCCTCATAACTGCCCTTGAAATCGGTGATGCCCTGGGGGGTGATTTCGAGGATGCGCGTGGCCAGGGAGGAGACGAATTCGCGGTCGTGACTGACGAAGATCAGCGTCCCGTCGTATTTTTCCAGGGCCTGGTTGAGGGATTCGATGGACTCCATGTCGAGGTGGTTGGTGGGCTCATCCAGGATGAGGACATTGGGCTGACGCAGCATGAGCTTGCCGAAGAGCATCCGCCCCTTTTCTCCGCCCGAGAGCACCTTCACCGGCTTTTTGATCTGATCCTGGGAAAAGAGGAGGCGGCCGAGGGTGCCGCGGATGGCCTGCTCGTCATCCTGCTGCCTACGCCACTGGTTCATCCAGTCGAAAAGAGTGACATCTTCGGCAAATTCGCCGGCGTAGTCCTGGGCAAAATAGCCGATCTGGGCATTTTCCGACCATTTGATTTCTCCTTCGTCAGGCTCCAGCTCACCCACCAGACAGCGCAGCAGCGTGGTCTTGCCGAGGCCGTTGGAACCGATGAGGGCGATATGCTCCCCCGCTTCCACGTGCAAACGCAGTTTGCGAAACAGGGCCTTCCCGTCAAAGCCCTTGCTGATGCCCTTGATCTCCAGGGCGTTGCGATAGAGCTTCTTTTCCTGGGTGAAGACCAGATAGGGATTCTGGCGGCTGGAGGGCTTGACGTCTTCGAGCTTGATTTTTTCCATCTGCCGGGCCCGGGAGGTGGCCTGTTTGGCCTTGGAGGCGTTGGCGGAAAAACGGCTGACAAAGCTTTGCAGTTCGGCGATTTTTTCCTTCTTCTTGCTGTTATCGGCCAGGAGTTGGTCGCGTACCAGGGTGGCCGCGGTCATGTACTCATCATAGTTGCCGGGATAGATGCGCAGTTCGCCATAGTCCAGGTCGGCCATGTGGGTGCAGACGCTGTTGAGGAAGTGGCGGTCGTGGGAAATGATGATGACCGTGCTGTTGAGGCCGTTGATGAGGTCTTCCAGCCAGCGGATGGTGTTGATGTCGAGGTTGTTGGTGGGCTCGTCGAGGAGCAGGATCTCGGGGTCGGCGAAGAGCGCCTGGGCCAGCAATACCCGCAGTTTCCAGCCGGGGGCTACGGCCGCCATGAGGCCGTTGTGCTGTTCGATGGGGATGCCCACGCCGATCAGCAGCTCCCCGGCCCGGGACTCGGCGGTGTAGCCGTCCAGTTCGGCGAATTCCACTTCCAGGTCGGCCACTTCCATCCCTTCGGCCGCGCTCATCTCGGGCAGGGCATAGAGGCGTTCCCGCTCCTGTTTCACGCGCCACAGCTCGGCATGGCCCATGATGACGGTATCCAGCACCGTGCATGACTCAAAGGCGAACTGGTCCTGGCGTAACTTGCCCAGGCGTTCGCCGGCACTGAGGCTCACGGTGCCGGAGCTGGGCTCCAGATCGCCGCCGAGGATCTTCATCAGCGTCGTCTTGCCGCAGCCGTTGGCACCGATGAGGCCGTAGCGGTTGCCGTCGCCGAACTTGACGGAAATGTTTTCAAAGAGGGGCTTCGCCCCAAACTGCATGGTGATGTTCGCTGTGCTAAGCAAGGTCTGGTTCCGGAAAGTGAGTGAGAAAAAACGCTAAATGGACGTGGTGGCGGCCCGCAGCGGAATCACGCGGGACGGGCCTGGCGTCCGCTGCTCCATAGATGCAAGGTTTCAACTATATTAACATAAAGCCATGGGGTTTTTGGATCGTTCAACCCAGATCCGGCGGTTGGCGCAGTGTTTTTTGCTCCGGCGCCCCTCGCCTGTTGTTCTACGGCTCATCCCACTGGCAGGCGAAAACTCGCCCTGCGGGCTCAAACAGTTCGCCTGCCGGGCGCGGGATTTCGCCAAGAACAACAACGGCTCTGGCCGAAGTCGCGGCAAAACCCCTGCGCCAACTGCCAGATTTAGGTTCAAAGCTTCAACGTCGTTTCAACCCGCAAAGGAATGCCATGCATTGCCGAAATTCCGCCGCGCTTCTCGCCATCCTGCTCCCCATCGTCCTCCTCTCCGGCTGTGCCACTACGGCGAAAATCAGCCCGTCCGCAGCCAACACGGCCAGCCGGGCCGATCGGGCCGCCGCCCTGGCCATGCGCGCAGCCCGGGAGGCCCGGCAGAAGGAAGCCGCGGTCCAGGCGCAAAAGGCCCGGGCCGTGCAGGATTTCTGCAGCCGCTGGCAACGGGGTCTGCACCTGGCCAGACAAAACCTGATCGGCTGTATGCAGATGCCGACGAGCGAGCAGCCCTTCTGCTGGGATGCGGTGTCCCAGTGGAGCGCGGACGAAGCGACGGCCTTTACCCGGCTGTCCGCAGTGCTCACCGGCACTCCTTTTTACACCGCCAGCCGTCAGGCAGCGACGTTTTTTTTCCTCTCCCGATCCTGGGCAAAGACCTGCCGGGAAGATCTCGCAGCCTGCGCCGCCGCACCGCAGGTGACCAGGATGCACCCCCTCAAGGCGCAGGTAAACGCCCGTTGCCAGACACTGCCCCTACGCTGACGGCGGCTGCGCCCCTTCAGCCCCCAGGGGGAAATCGAAATAACGCTCCGGGTAGGGCTCGTTGCCCAGGGTGAAGTGCCACCATTCCAGCGGACTTTGCACAAAGCCGTGGGTGAACATGAGCTGCTGCAGCAGGAGGCGGTTGGCTCTTTCCTGGAGGCCGATGCGGAGGGCATGGGGCCAGGATGCGGGACCGAAGAAGTCAAACTCCGTCCCCATGGGGAGGGTGTCCTCCCCAGCACCCCGGGCGCAGAGGGTGAGATCCACCGTACTGCCACGGCTATGGCTGGAGCGCGGCGCCAGATAGCCGGCGGTGAAGAGTTCGGCCTTGGCCAGGGTGGGATGAAAGCGTTGGCGAAGCTGCGCATCCTCCACCCCATCCCCGGCCCAGCGCAGGAAATGCCGCACCGCCCGCGCCGGGCGATAGGCATCCAGGATCAGCAGGGAGAGGTCCATGGCCAGCAAGGCCTCCTGCACCAGGGCCAGGGCCTGGGCTGCCGGCTCACTCAGCCAGGGCCGAGGGTCTGCATAACCCGCCACCGGAGCGCCGGTAAAATTGTCCGGCCCGGCATAACGCAGATCGCAATGCAATTCCGGAATGACCCGGAGCAGATCCACAAAACCCTGCGGGCGTTTCTCATCCATTTCAGGCAGTTCAGGCAATGCCGTATCCTCCAACCGCTGTTTCACAAATACCAGGCCGGCCCCTATTCTGGTGGCCAAACCATGCGATCGCCGCCCTTTTCCCTGGCCGGTGCTGCCGCAATGGGAGCTATTGCCCGGAGGGCCATCCCATGGCAGGGATTAAGACCATCGGCATTGATCCGACAAAGAATATTTGCCATCCCCGGGTTAAAGCAACGCGCCGCCCCCCGGCCGCGACTGGACAAAGAATAAATTTTTAATATATGGTTAAAAGGAGCGCTCAGAATCGGGCTATTCTTCTCCCCTGTATCACGAAAGGAACCCGCTGATGGTAATCATACAACATATTATCAATTATCCGGAATGGTGGCTGCAAAGGCTGCTCGCCAGCATCCTATTAATCCTCGGATATATGATCGTTACCCGTATCCTGGACAAGGCCATTAGCAGGCTCAATGGCCTGCTCAAAAAACGCCGGCACACATCCAGCTCCGTATCCAGCAGTTACGCGGCCATTTTCCAGCGGGTAACGCGCTGGGCCTTTGGGCTGTTGTTGCTGGTGCTTATTCTGCGGGTCTGGGGCGCCGATGTATCGGTTATCTGGACGACCTTTGTCGGCATGTTGGCCGTCATCGGCGTTGGTCTTTTGGCTACATGGACCATAGTCAGCAATGTCACTGCGCGCTTTTTCATCTGGTTTTGGCAGCCCGTGCGCCTGGGTCAGCGTATCGAGATTTTTCCGGAAAATCTCTGCGGCCGGGTGACAGAAGAAAACCTCATGTTTACCGAATTGTGTCAAGATGATGGGCATATCATCGTCATTCCCAATAACCTGCTTTTTCAGCGCGTCATCCGCCGTACTCCGGATACCGACTGGGAGGACGACAAGGAATGAAGGTTGGGGGGCAGCTCGCGCGCGCGCCGTCCATCGCCGCGCGCGCGCGCCGGGAAGGGCTCATTTTCGGCGAATGTCTCTTTGATCACTTCCCCGATGGCGATCGGGTGGGCGGCGCCCCCCTCAATGTGGCCCGCCATCTCTGGGCCCTGGGGCACCACCCGCTACTGCTCAGCCGGGTCGGGCAGGATGGCGAGGGCGCGCGTATCCGTGATCTCCTCCACACCTGGGGAATGGATGCGCGCGGCCTCCAGGAAGACCCCCGATATCCTACGGGCAGCGTCGAGGTGGTGCCCGACCCCGTGCTGGGTCACCATTTCCGCATTCTCCCCCGACAGGCCTATGACCATATTGCCTGGCCCGCCGAGTGGTCCGCATCGTCCCGGATCGTCTTCCTCTATCACGGCACCCTGGCCCTGCGCGAGGCGGGTTCGCGGAGCACCTGGGAGCGTTTGACTGGGCAAAGCGCTTGGCGTTTTGTGGATCTCAACCTGCGCGCACCCTGGTGGACAAGCGATCTGCTGGCGACCGTGCTTCCGGGTACCCGGGTGCTCAAGCTGAATGCGGACGAACTCGAAACTCTGGCCCAGGTCCTTTCCCTGCAGGGGGGAGAGCGGCAAAGCCGGGTGGCCGACCTGGTGCAACGCTTTGCTATCGGGGAAGTGGTCATCACCCATGGCGCGGAGGGCGCCGCCGCCTGGGCGGGAGGCCGCTGGCAGGAATGTCCGGCCCCCGTGGTGAAAATCCAGGATACCGTCGGCGCGGGTGATGCCTTTGCGGCGGTGTGGATAGCGGGCATCCTGCGCGGCTGGCCGGTGGATCTTCGCCTCGCCCGCGCCCAGGCATTGGCCGCGGCCATCTGTGCAATACGGGGGGCATTGCCCAGTGACCCGGCATTCTATTTCCCCTTTCTTGGCGACTGGGGTATCCACCCATGACGAGCCATGACGGGTTTTATATCCTGATGCTGAGTCTCCATGGACGTATTCGCGGCGAACCCGAACTGGGGGTCGATGCGGATACCGGCGGGCAGGTGAGCTATGTGCTGGATCTGATCAGGGCGGCAGCCAAAGATCCCGCAGTAGCGCAAGTGGACCTGCTCACGCGGCGCATCATGGATGTGCATGTGGACGCCGCCTACGCCCTGGAAGAAGAGTCTCTGGGGAAGAAAGCCCGCATCGTGCGTCTCCCCTTCGGTCCGCGGCGATACCTGCGCAAGGAACTCCTCTGGGCTCACCTGGACTGCCTGGTGGACCGCTGCCTACAGTTCATCCGCGCCCAGGGGCGCATACCCGACATCATCCATAGCCATTATGCCGATGCCGGTTACGTTGGGGTGCGCCTGGCAAGACTGCTGGGGGTGCCGCTGGTGCATACCGGTCACTCCCTGGGGCGGAGCAAACGTGAACGCCTCCTGGCGGCGGGCCACAAGGAAACGACCATTGATCGGGAATTCCATTTCCCGCAACGGATCGCCGCCGAAGAGGAAGTCCTCAACGAGGCCGCCCTGGTCATTGCCAGCACCCAGCAGGAAGTGGAGGAACAATATGGTCGCTATGCAGGACATCAGCGTGTCCGCTATGCGGTCATCCCGCCCGGCGTGCACCTGTCCCGCTTTGCCCCCGGCAGGCGGCGGGGGGCTACGGCCCTGCTGGCGCAGTTGCGCCGTTTTTTACAGGATCCGGCGCGGCCGCCCATCCTCGCCATTGCCCGGCCCGATGAAAAAAAGAATTTTGGCCGCTTGCTCCAGGCCTATGGCGAGTCGGCCGCACTGCAGGCCAGGGCCAATCTCATCCTCATCATGGGTCAGCGCGAGGACCCCAAGGACCTGGGGCATAATGCGCGGCAGGTGATTGAAGGCGTTCTGCATGACATCGACCGCTACGATCTCTATGGCAAAGTGGCTATCCCCAAGCAGCATGAAGCGGAGGATATCCCCGAATATTATCGTTTCGCTGCGGCCCACAAGGGGGTCTTCATCAACCCCGCCCTCACCGAACCCTTTGGCCTGACGCTGCTGGAGGCCGCGGCATCGGGATTGCCGGTCGTGGCAACGGCCAATGGCGGTCCCCAGGAAATCCTGCGCCATTGCCACAATGGCCTGCTGGTGGACCCCCTGGACATCGAGGCCATTGGCAACGCCTTGTACCAGGTCCTGGAAGATGGAGCGACCTGGCGGCGCTGGGCGCGGAACGGCTTGAACGGCGTGCGCCGGGTCTACAGTTGGGAGGCCCATGCCGATCGTTACCTGATGGAGTTGAAAAAACTCCTGCGCCGCCAGCGCAAGTCACAGCGGCGCCAACGCGTAGCCCTGCATGAAACCCACAATATTCTGCCACTGGCCCGTCAGGTCATGATGACCGACATTGACAACACCCTGGTGGGGGATACGGCCGGAACCCAGGCGCTCCTGGCCTGGCTGGATGCCCACCCGCAAGTGGCCTTTGGCGTCGCCACCGGACGTAATCTCAAACAAACCCTGAGCATCCTGAAGGAGCATGATATTCCGCGTCCCGACATCCTGATCACGGACGTGGGGACAAGAATCGTCTATGGCGCCAAGCTCCGCGATGACCTGGGCTGGGCGGGGCACCTGCGCCATCGCTGGTGGCGCGACGGCGTCCTGGATGTCCTGAGAGACTGCCCCGGCTTGCGTCTGCAGGAGGCATCGACGCAGAGTGAATTCAAGGTGAGCTATTATGCCGACCCCAAGCGCCTGCCCTCACTGCCGGACCTGCGCCGCCGCCTGCGCGGGAACCATATAGCGGCCAATCTGGTCTTCTCCCATGAGCGCTTCCTCGATGTGCTCCCGGCACGGGCATCCAAGGGACACGCCATTCGCTTTCTCGCCTTCCGCTGGGGCTTGCCCCTGGGATCGTTTCTGGCGGCCGGAGATTCGGGCAATGACATCGAGATGCTGGGCGGTGAAATGCTGGGCGTAGTGGTCGGCAACCATAGTACCGAACTGGCCCACCTCCAGGGCAGTCATCATGTTTATTTCGCTCAATCGGATTACGCCTTCGGGATTTTGGAGGGCATCGAACATTACGGTTTTGCCAAGGAGAAACAACCATGATCGACCGCTTACGGGCCTTCCTCGCGGCCCATCGCCAACTGGCCTATGCACTGCTCCGCCAGTTGGCGGATCTGGGTCGCCCCTTTCTTCTGCATACGGATCTGGAGAAAAGCCTTGAGGAATACTGTGCGCGGGAAGACTGCAGCACCATAACCGAACTGGAGACCATCAAGGCCTTTTTTGCCAGCACCCAGGAAGCGATAGTGACACCGACCTGGATTTGTTTTGCCCTCCGCCTGGCCCCGGGACGCTGGGAATATCTGCGCATCCATCAGGAACAATTGGGTCTGGAACCCCTGGAGGTGGATGAGTTTTTGCGCTTGAAGGAGCTGCAGATCCTGCCGCAGCAGCGCGGGCCGGTATTGACCGTTGATTTTGCCCCCTTTCGCCAGAACCGCTTTCGCTTGCGCAATGAGGAAAGCATCGGTCACGGTCTGGTCTACCTGAACCGGCAATTAGGCGGCCAGCTTTTCGCCGACATCGAGAGCGGCCGCAAACGTATTCTCGATTTTTTGACCCTGCACAAGCTGAACGGCCAGCCGCTCATGACCTTTGATCAGGCGCCGAGTTTTGAGGACTTGCGCCAGACCGTCCAGTTTCTGCGTCGCCTGCCCAAAACCACTCCCTGGACCGACTTCGCCTCGGAGATGGCCCGGCGCGGCTTTGCCCCCGGTTGGGGCAATACCGCCGAGCGCACGGCCGAGACCATGCGCATGCTGATGGAACTGCTGGATGCCCCGTCGGCCCAGGGCTTTGAGACCTTCATGGATCGCATCCCCATGATCTCCAAGGTGCTGATCATCTCCATCCACGGCTGGTTTGCCCAGGACCAGGTGCTGGGCCGCCCGGATACGGGGGGACAGGTGGTCTATATTCTTGATCAGGCGCGTGCCCTGGAGCGGGAAATGCGTCAACGCTTCAGCGCCCAGGGCGTGGATATCGAGCCGCGCGTCCTCATCGCCACCCGCCTCATCCCCGAAGCCGATGGCACCACCTGCAATGAGCGCCTGGAATCCGTCAATGGCAGCGAGAATGTGCAGATCCTGCGCGTCCCCTTCCGCGAAGAAAATGGCGAGATCGTTCCCCAGTGGATCTCCCGCTTTGCCATCTGGCCTTATCTCGAACGTTATGCGGAGGATCTGGAGCGCGAAAGTCTGGCGGAATTCGGCCGACGGCCTGATTTGTTGATTGGCAACTATTCCGATGGCAATCTGGTCGCCAGCATGCTCAGCAACCGCCTCGGCATCACCCAGTGCAACATCGCCCACGCCCTGGAAAAAAGCAAATATCTCTTTGCCGATCTCTATTGGCAAGACCATGAAGAGACCCATCACTTTGCCTGCCAGTTTACGGCGGACCTCATCAGCATGAATGCCGCCGACATCGTGGTCACCAGCACCTATCAGGAAATTGCCGGCACCGATGACGAAATCGGCCAGTACGAAAGCCATCAGGACTACACGCTGCCCCGACTCTACCGGGTGGTCAACGGCATTGATGTCTACGATGCCAAGTTCAATATCGTCTCCCCCGGCGCCGATGCCCACTATTATTTCCCCTATGGCGAAGAGAAAAAACGTCTGCGCTTTCTCTCTGGGGAAATTGACGAACTCCTTTTTGGCCACGCCGCGGGAGAGGACCGGCGCGGCATCCTGATGGAGCCCGACAAGCCCATTCTTTTTAGCATGGCCCGTCTCGACCACATCAAGAACCTCACCGGTCTGGCCGAAATTTTTGGCGCCTCACCACGCCTGCGGCAACTGGCCAATCTGGTCATCATCGGTGGCCACGTCCAGGTCGAGCGCTCCGGCGACCGGGAAGAGCAGGAAGAGATCCACCGCATGCACGCCATCATGGATCAATATCATCTGGATGGTGAAATGCGCTGGCTGGGGACGCTCCTCGACAAGAATGTCGCCGGCGAACTCTACCGCTGCGTGGCCGATCGTCGCGGCGTCTTTGTGCAGCCCGCCCTCTTTGAGGCCTTCGGCCTGACGGTCATCGAAGCCATGAGTTCCGGTTTGCCCGTTTTTGCCACCCGCTTTGGCGGACCGCTGGAAATCATCGAGGACGGCCTTTCCGGCTTGCACATCGACCCCACCGACCATCAGGGCACCGCCGAACGGCTCATTGCCTTCCTGGAAGCGGCGCATGCGCAGCCCGATGCATGGGAAGCCGTCTCCCGCGGCGGCGTTGCCCGCGTCGCCGCTCGCTATACCTGGCAAAACTATGCCGAACGCCTCATGACGCTGGCACGTATCTACGGCTTCTGGCGCTATGCCCAAGGCATGGACCGGGCACCACTGCGCCGCTATCTGGAGATGTTTTACCACCTGCAGTGGCGCCCATTGGCTGCGGCGATTGCCAGCGGAGCCTCGGGAGCCGTAGCCGTGGGGGAATAAGCAGCGCGGCGGGCGTCCATGGTCATCTCCCGGGCTCCTGGGGCAGGCGTATTGCCACCCGCAATCCACCCGCTTTGGCAAAGCGCCGTGAATTGCCCTGCGATAGCGCCCCCTCCCTGCTGATCTGGATAAATACGGCAAATAGCCGTACAATAGTATCCAGGAGGATCACCATCATGCCATCGACTCATTCTACCGCCCGACTCGAAGCGCGCATCAGCACCGATTTACACTCGTTACTCAAGCGGGCCGCCGAGATTCAGGGGCGTACCATGACCGACTTTGTGGTCGCTGCTGTCCAGGATGCAGCGCAGCGGGCCATCGAGCAGGCCGAACTGATTCGCCTGACGCTAGCCGATCAGGAATGCTTCGCGCAGGCGCTGCTGACGCCGCCGGCGCCGGCGCCAGCCCTGGGGCGCGCCTTTGCCCGTCGACACAAGCTGGTCAGCGATGAATGAGTGGCGCCCCGTTTCGCGTCGCGCTACTGGATACCGCCCTTGACCGCAGCACATTCAGCAGTGGTACCGAGGCGCTGGATCGCTACTTCCAGCAACAGGTCACGCAGGATGTGCGCCGCCGGGTAACGAGCTGTTTTGTAGCACTCCATCAGGAATCATGCATTGCCGCTTATTACACCCTCGCGTCGGCCAGCATCTTGCTGAGCGACCTTCCGGCCAGTGTCGGCAAAAAGTTGCCGCGCTATCCATCCGTACCCGCCGTACGTATGGGGCGCCTGGCCGTTGCTACACGCTTCCAGGGGCAGGGGCTGGGCGGCGCCTTGCTGGGCGATGCGCTGGCGCGTGCCGCCCGTGCAGAGATTTCCGCCTATGCCCTAGTGGTCGATGCGTTGGACGCATCCGCCGCCGCCTTCTATCGGCATCACGGCTTCATCGCCCTGCCGCGTGCGTCGCTGACCCTGTTCCTGCCGCTCTCGGTATGCAAGGCCCTGGAGTAACTTGAAACGATCCCGAAGGCTTCGGAGCGATGCCGGGCTTAGCCGTGGGGGCGTGTCTGATACGCGGGGTACGCCTTTCCCGCGTCGCTCATCCCATTATATCATTATATCAAAAACACCTCCGCCAACTGCCGGATCCGGGTTAGCTCTACATTAACTATTTGATAAAATAGGTAATCTTATCTCTGCCACCAGCCCACCGGCGTTGGCAAAGCGCAGCGAACCGCCGTGGAGGGCGATGATGCGCTGGCAGATGCGCAGGCCGATGCCCGAGCCGTGGACGACGCCCCTTTGGTTCGGGAGGGGGGCATTGCCCAGCAGGGACAGATAGGCCTCGGGCACGCCGGGACCGAAGTCGCGCAGCCGGAAAACGATCTCACCGGCCTCCTGAACCGCGCTGATCTCCAGGCGTCCCTGCCCATAACGGGCGGCATTATCGAAGAGGTTGCGGAACACCCGTTCCATGGCCATGGGCCGGTAGGCAATGCTCGGCAAGGCCGGCGGCGTTTCTATGCTGATCTTCAGCCCATAGCGTTCCCGGCCGATCTGCGCCATGCGTGCCAGCAGGGTTTCGGGGGAGCTGACGATGCTTTTTTCTTCCTGGCCGCTGCGCACCAGGGCGAGGAATTTGTCGAGGATTTCATCCATTTCGGTGACGTCCACCTGCATGGCTTCCTTCTGCTCCAGCAGCGGCGCATCGGGCAGATGCAGGGCCAGGAGGAGGCGGGACAGGGGGGTGCGCAGTTCGTGGGAAATACCCGTAAGGAGAATGGCGCGCTCCTCGTAAAGGATGTGCAGATCCTGGGCCATGCGCTGGATGGCCTTTTCCAGTTCTTGCACTTCGGCTGGGCCGCCTACGGAAGGCGGCGCTGCGGGTACCTCGCCGCGGCCGATGGACCGGGCCCGATCGGCCAGGCGCAGGAGCGGCAGGTTGATCTGACGCACAATCAGGATCGCCCCGAGGAGGGTAAAAAAGGCGATGATCATCAGCCGCATGAAGATAAATGTGGAGCCGCCGAAGTTGACCGGAGAGATACGCATCCCTAGCCACGGCTGCCCTGTCCCGCCATGGATCCAGACCCAGGTACCCCCCGGCGAAGCCGACCCCATGCGCAATGCCGCGCCGGGGGCCAGCCGGGCGATGGCCCTGGCGCTTTGGGCAAAGAAGTAATTTCCGGAGATCGTTCCCGGCCGGGCATTGCTGGGCAACCATTGGAGGGTGTCGGATGGGGGCGTGCCGGGCGGTCCCGGGAGGACGGCGTGGGGCGGGATGGCGCGATAGCTCTGGAGGAGAAATTCGGCAAAACGCTGGGCGGCGGGGTCCAGGACGTAGCGGTGATAGAGCACGAAGACCGTGCCCTGACTGATGAGAAAAAGGAGCGCCAGCAGCAGCGCCGTGCGCCAGAGGGTGGTCCGTGGCCATTGGCCCAGCAGGGATCGCAGGCGACTCATCCGGGATCCGGCAGTTGGCGGAGGTGTTTTGCCGCGACTTCGGCCCAAGCCGTCGTTGTTCTTGGCGAAATCCCGCGCCCGGCAGGCGAACTGTTTGAGCCCAAAGGGCGCGTTTTCGCCTGCCAACGGGATGAGCCATAGAACAACAGGCGCGGGCCGCCGGAGCAAAAAACACCTCCGCCAACTGCCGTCCTCAGGCTCATGGGCCAGCGCTCACAAAGAGGTAGCCATGCCCCCACACCGTGCGGATGTATTGCGGATGGGCGGGGTCCCTTTCGATCAGGCGGCGCAGCCGGGAGATCTGCACGTCGATGCTGCGATCATAGGGCCCCTGGGCGCGCCCGCGGGTGAGGAGCATGAGCTGGTCGCGGGACAGGGGCTGGCCATCATGGCGGGCGAGGGTGGCCAGAAGCTGAAATTCGCCGCTGGTGAGGCCCAGGACCTGACCGTCCTTGCGCAGCAGATGCCGACGAAAATCCAGAAGGAAGGGTCCGAAATGCAAGGGCTCCAGTTCCTCGGGCGCTGCCGGCATCGGGGCAACGGGCTTCACCCGGCGCAAGATAGCCTGGATGCGGGCGATCAGCTCGCGCGGGTTGAAGGGTTTGGGCAGATAATCGTCTGCCCCCATTTCCAGACCGAGGATGCGGTCCACCTCATCACCGCGCGCAGTGAGCATCAGAATGGGAATCTGCCGGCTCCGGCGCAGCCGCCGACAGATCTCCAGCCCGTCTTCAAAGGGCAGGCCCAGGTCGAGGATGATCAGATCGATGGCCTCCCGATCGAGCACGGCCTCCACCTGTCGGCCATCGCTCAAGCCATGGACGGCAAAGCCGAAGG
The DNA here is from genome assembly GCA_021794385.1 of Pseudomonadota bacterium. GTDB lineage: Bacteria > Pseudomonadota > Gammaproteobacteria > Acidithiobacillales > Acidithiobacillaceae > Acidithiobacillus_B. Next base: position 14,289 of record JAJYQY010000062.1, read on the forward strand.
CCTGCAGGTGCGATTCCAGAAGGCTACGCAGGCGCAGGTCGTCGTCAACCACCAGAATTTTTGCGGCATGAGTCATGGCAGCAGTGTAAAGAACCCCTGCAGGAAGCGGTATCGGAGATTGTAACAAAGGGTAAGCAAAGGCCGCATATTTACATTTTGTTACCCTTTATTGACGCTTGCGGGCAGATTGTTACAAGGCGTTCCTTTAGCCTGTTTCCCCATGAAAGCACGTCCCTCGATCGCCTTACCGCCTCTCCGGAGCGGGTACCGCCTCCTGCCCCTGCTCGCGGCCCTCGGCCTGGCGGGCTGTGCCGTCGGCCCGAAGCTGCCCGCCCCGACCGCCCCCCTGCCAGCACGTTACAATCAGCATGCCGTCAACGGGGCGCAGCAGACCCAGCATCTGCAATGGACCGAGGGCCAGGCGCAATCCTGGTGGCATCTCTTCCATTCCCCGGCCCTCAACCGCCTCATCGCCACAGCCACCGCGCATAATCCCAATCTCGCCGCCGCCCAATCCTCCCTGGCCCAGGCGCAGGCCCTGGAAGGCGTGGCCAATGCCGGTTTCCTGCCGCGGCTGGGGGCGAACCTGGGCGCCGGCCGCCAACGGGCCTTGCGCACCGGTACCAACGGCGGCTTTGGCACACGGGTGCCCGGCAATCCTTATACCCTGCTGCTGGGAAGCGTGGACATCAGCTACAACCCCGATGTCTTCGGCCGCCAAGGGTATATCCTGAAGGATGCCCGGGCGCAAAGCGCCGTCGCCCGGGCGGAACTCCATCAAGGGCAGGTCTTTCTCGGCGGTGCCGTCACCCAGGCCGTGATCACCGCCGCCTCGGCTCATGCCCAGGTGCGGCTCGCCCAGGCCATGGCCCAAGACGACGCCCAACTGCTCACCCTCATCCAGAACGAATACCAGCTGGGCGCGCAAAATTTGCAGACGGTCGATGAGCAGCAAGCCGTTGCCGAGGCCGCAGCCGCCCGGATTCCGCCCCTGCAGGCGGCCGAATCCGCCGCCCGCCACCAACTGGCGGCCCTGCTCGGCACCGTTCCCGCTGCGCCTCTGTCCTTACCCTCCTTGCAGGAACTACATCTGCCCGCCGTCATCCCCACCTTGGTGCCGTCCGCTCTGGTGGAAAACCGCCCGGACATCCAGGCGGCACACGCCAAGACCGAGGCGGCAGCCGCCCAGGTAGGAGTGGCCACAGCCAATCTCTATCCCAATATCGACATCACCGCCAGCCTCGGTAAAGCGGCCATGACCGCCGGGATGTTTTTCAACCCCGCCTCCACCCTTTGGGCCATCGGCAGCTCCCTCGCCGCCCCCATCTATGAGGGCGGCGCCCTGCACGCGAAAAAGCGCGCGGCCATGGATCATTGGCGGGTCACTACGGATCTGTATCGGGCGACGGTGCTCAATGCCTTTCGCGAGGTGGCCGATGCCCTGCGCGCCGTACAGTCGGCCGATATTGCCTATACCCACAGCAAGGCCGCAGCCCAGGCCGCGGCATCGGCCTATCAACTGGCACTGGCCCGTTATCGGGATGGCGCCGTGGATTATGCCACGCTGCTCAATGCCGAACTGGAAGCGCAAAAAGATGAAATCGCCGCCGTCCAGGCCCGCGCCCAGCGCTATCTGGACAGCGCCGCCCTCTTCGTGGCCATGGGCGATGGCTGGTGGCAAGACCCCGCCACCCCCCATCCCTCCGGCCCCACCGCCTCTGCGAGATCATCGGAATGAAAAAAGCCTTTATTGCCATGTTGATTATGGTCGCCCTGCTCTTTGGCGGAATATTCGCCTGGTACGGGATACGCCAACGCACCCTGCACAGCACCCTGGCCGCCAATGCCCATCCCCCCGTCACCGTTTCCGCGGCAAAGGTACGCCAGACCTCCTGGACCCCGCAGATGACCGCCGTGGGCGAGATCGTTGCCGATCAGGGCGCGGCCCTGAGCCCGCAGACCGCAGGGGTGGTGCAGGCCGTCTTCTTTCACTCGGGTCAGAGCGTGAGCAAAGGCACCTTGTTGCTGCGCATCAATCCCGGTCCCCTCCCGGGCGAGATCCGCGCAGCCCAGGCCCAGGCCGACCTGGCCGCGGTGGATTACCAACGCGCCCAAAAACTCTACGCCATCCATGGCATCTCCACGGCGGCCCTGGATCGTGCCCGTTACACCAGCCAGGCAGCCGCGGCCAAGGTCGCCGCCTTGCAGGAATCCCTTGCCGATACCGAAGTCAGGGCGCCTTTTTCCGGTGTGCTCGGTCTGCGCACGGTCAACCCCGGTCAATACGTGCGCGCCGATCAGGCGGTCATACATATTGAAAACCTGGACCATCTCTATGCCGACTTTAGCATTCCCCAACGGGATCTCGCCGCCATCTCCGTGGGTGCGCCCCTTACCCTGACCATCCATGCCGGGAATGCCGTCCATCACTATGCCGCCACGGTGCGCGCCATCGACAGCCATGTGGACCCCCAGAACCGCGCCGTATCGGTGCGCGCCCAAGTGCAGCAACCCCAGGGCCTGCGTCCCGGCATGTTCGTCAAGGCCGAGCTGAAAACCGCCGCGCCGCAAGCGGTCCTGGCCATCCCCATGACCGCCGTTTCCTTCAACACCTACGGCGACTTCGTCTTTGTGCTCCGCCCCCAAGGTCCCCACGGCGCCCTGGTGGCCGCGGAGGCACCCGTGACCCTGGGCACCCAGCAGGATGGGGAAGTGGAAGTTCGTAGCGGCGTCCAGGCCGGCGATCTCGTCGTCACCGCCGGGCAGGTCAAGCTCCATAGCGGCGATATCGTCCACCTCAACAACGCCGTCCAGCTCTGAGGCCCGCCATGCATTTTACGGAACCCTTTATTCGCCGTCCGGTACTGGCCATCTCCCTGAGCCTGATCCTTTTCTTCTTTGGCCTGCGTTCCCTGGGCCTCATGCCCATCACCGAATACCCCCCCACCAGCAACACCATCATTACGGTAACCACCCACTACTTCGGTGCCACCCCCAAGACCGTCGGGGCGTTCATCACCGCCCCCCTGGAAAAGGCGGTAGGCCAGGCGCCGGGGATCAACTACATGACCGCCACCAGCGAGGACGGCCTGTCCATCATCACCCTCTACATGCGCATGGGCGAAGACCCCAATGCCGCCCTGGCCCAGGTCCAGGCCAAGGTGAACTCGGTCATCAATCAACTGCCCAAGGGCGTCATGCTGCCGGTCATCCAGGAGATGTCGGGCTCCGGCGCCAACCTCATGTACCTCACCTTTACCGGCAAGGACTACAACCAGCAGCAAATCACCGACTACCTGACACGGGTGGTACAACCGGCCATCGAATCGGTGCCGGGCATCGGCCTGACCGGCATCCTGCCCCCCGGCACCGGCCCCAACGGCAACACCTATGCCATGCGCGTCTGGCTCCATCCCGAGGAAATGGCGGTACTCGGCATCACCCCCGCGCAGGTCTCCGCCGCCCTCAAGCAAAACAACTTTGTCGCGGCCGTGGGGCGCTTGCGCGGCCAGTACTTTGCCGTCTCCCTCAGCGCCGACACCGCCTTGCATACGGTACAGTCCTTCCAGGACCTGGTCGTCGCCACCGTCAAGGGCGTGCCGATCCAGCTCAAGCAGATTGCCAAAGTCGCCCTGGGTGCCCAGACCTACAATTCGTCGGTGATGGTCGATGGCGTCCCCGCCGTCAATATCGGCCTGCAACAGGCGCCGGGCAGCAATGCCTTGCAGGTCGCCCACGGGGTGGAGCAGGTCATGGCCCGCCTGCAACACACCATGCCCCCGGGCATGCACGGCTTCGTGCTCTATAACGGTGCCCAGTTCATCCAGAGTTCCCTGCACGAAGTCCTCATCGACATCGCCATTGCCCTGCTCGCCGTCATTGCCGTCATCTATCTCTTCATGGGCTCGTGGCGCGCGCTGCTGGTACCGGCCCTGGCCATTCCCATTGCCATGGTCGGGGCGGGGACCATCCTCCATGCCCTGGGCTACACCATCAATCTCCTCACCCTGCTGGCCATGGTCCTGGCCATTGGTCTGGTGGTGGACGACGCCATCATCGTCGTGGAAAACGTGCACCGCCACATCGAACACGGCTCCACCCCCCTCCACGCCGCCTTGCACAGCGCCAAAGAGCTGGCCAGCCCCATCCTCGTCATGGCCACCACGCTGGCCGCCGTCTTCGCCCCGCTGGGCTTCATCGGCGGCCTCATCGGTCATCTCTTTGCCGAATTCGCCTTCACCATCGTCGCCACCGTCGCCCTCTCCCTGATCGTCGCCCTGACCCTCGCCCCCATGGTCTCGGCGCGTATTCTGCAGGCGGGTCACGCGGGGCGCATGGCCATCCTGGTCGATCGCGTCTTCAACACCCTGCGCGGCGCCTATGCCCGCACCCTGAGTGGCAGCCTGCGCTTCTGGCCGGTGACGGTCGCCTTTGCCCTCCTGCTCACGGCAGCGCTCTACCCACTCATGACCATCAGCAAAAGTGAACTGGCGCCACCGGCCAATCAGGGCATCGTCTACGTCAATGGCGTCGCCCAGCCCACCGCCACCCTGGAATACATGAACGCCTACGACGGCTATCTCACCCGGGCCGTCTTCGATCAGATCCCGTCGCGGACCCATTCCTTCGCCGTCAACGGCGTCGGCATTGGCGGGATGCTGCTCAACAATGATGTCATGGCGGGCGTGGTCCTCAATCCGAACCGGAGCAGCGAGGTCACCACCCAGCGGGTCAAGGACCAGATCCAGCAGGCTGTCGGCAAGGTACCCGGCCTCAAGCTCTCGGCCTTCGGCCTGCCGCCCCTGCCCGGTGCCGCCGTCGGGCTGCCGGTGCAGTTTGTCATCACCAGCACCGGCGGCGATTATCACGCGCTGGACGCCGTCAGCAAAACCCTCGTCGCCCAGGCCAAGGCCAGCGGCCTCTTTTCCTTCGTTTGCAAAAATCTCAAATACAACAACCAGATCATGGAGATCCACATCCACCGCAAGCTGGCGGCGTCCTTCGGCTTCACCATGGCCGACATCGGCAGCAACCTGGAAACCCTGTTGGGCGGCAACTATACCAATTACTTCGACATGGATGGCCTGAGCTATCGCGTGGTGCCGCAAGTACCGCCGGCCCTGCGCGCCAACCCCTCCTTCCTGCAATCCTATTACCTCAAGACCAAGGACGGCACCGAGCTCCCCTTGTCCACCTTCGTATCGCTCCAGTCCCGCTCGGCGCCGGCCTTTCTTCCCCAGTTCCAGCAGCTCAATGCCGTCTTCATCGAAGCCAACCCGGCCCCCGGCGTCTCCCTCGGCACCGCCCTGGACTTCCTGCGCACCCACGCCCAAAAAATCATGCCACCCGAGGACCAGATCCACTACGCCGGGGTATCCCGCCAATACATGCACCAGGGGGGCGCCTTCGCCATGACCTTCGGCTTTGCCCTGCTCATGGTCTTTCTCCTGCTGGCCGCCCAGTTCGAGAGTTTTCAGGACGCGCTGGTGGTCCTCAGCGCCGTACCGGTGGCCCTCTTCGGCGCCCTGGCACCCATCAGCCTCGGCCTCTCCAGCGTGAACATCTTTTCGGAAGTGGGCATGGTCATGCTCATGGGCCTGATCAGCAAACAGGGCATCCTCATCGTTCAGTTCGCCCGCACCCTGCAACAGGAAAAGGGCCTGGACAAACGCCACGCCGTCGTCGAAGCCGCCACCCTGCGCCTGCGCCCCATCCTGATGACCGTCGCCGCCATGATCGCCGGCGCCATCCCCCTGCTCTTCGCCAGCGGCGGCGGCGCCGAAGCCCGCTTCTCCATGGGCCTGGTCATCGTCAGCGGACTCGGCTTTGGCTCCCTGGTCTCCCTCTTTGTCATCCCGGCGTTTTATCTATGGTTCGGCACAACCTTATCGTCACCGCTGATCCGGACGAAAGCGGCTTCATGAACATTGGGGATGGGAAGATAAGGGCGGACACGCAGCTCGACGGGCTGCCAGGGCGTCGCGCTGGACCGGCAATGGTGCTATAAGGTGATACTTAGCGTTGAAGTGGCCGTCATCGCCGCTACTCTGGGAAATTACGGGGCTTACGGCCTCGGCAGCCGGTTCGGCCATCTTGTCCCGCTGCGCTGGGGCCGGTGGATTGGGATCACCGCGCCACGCCTGGAAAAGACGGATCGTTTTTTCAAGCGGTACGGTCCAGTGGCGGTCCTGGCGGGGCGCTTCATCGTTCCCTTGCGGCAATTGCAGGGTTATGTGGCAGGCAATGCCAAGATGGGTGTCTGGCGCTTCGCATGGTGGAGCTTCCTGGGCGCCGTGGCTTGGGTTCTCATATGGGGTGCGGGGGGCTGGTGGGTAGCGGGATTCGTGCCGCTGGCGTAAGAAGAATCCCATCCAGGATTTGCGGTTGCTATAGGCGCTCTTGTATTCATTTGCTTGGATGAATTGTTATAATGCCTCCATAGGTAATGCAATGGAGCATTGTCATGCGCAGCACGATCACATCCCGCGGTCAGACTGTCGTTCCAGCGGAAGTCCGTCGCCGTTTCGCTCTTGGCCCAGCGGATGGCTTGGAATGGGTGATTGATGATGGCGATATCCGTGTGGTCCCGGTTCGTCGCAATCCCGTAGCCGCTTTTCGAGGGCAAGGAAAAGGCGGCGCGAGCCGCAGACTCCTGGAGGATCGAAAAGAAGATGCAGCACTCGAATGAGTGGCTTGCATTCTGTAAATGGCTGGCTCCTGGATACTTCCGCGTTGCTGACGTTGCGGGACGATGAAGCCGGGGCGGATCGGGTTGCCGAAATATTGGATCTGGCATTGCAGGGTGAAACGACCTGCCATGCCTGTTTTATTACGTTGATGGAAGTTCTGTACCGCGTTTGGAAGGATGAGGATGAAAAGGCGGGGCGGCTGGCTTACGAGCAATGCCTATCCTTGCCCATCACCTGGCAGCACGAGACGCCAGAATTGCTGGTCGCGGCGGCGGAACTAAAGGCTATGTACCGTATTTCATTGGCGGACGCATGGATAGCGGCAGCCGCACGACTGAATGAGGCCGTGTTGCTGCACAAGGATCCAGAATTTACGATGGTGCCCGTGGCCCAGGAAGTATTGTCCTATAAGGGTGGACAGTGAGTCAGTCTCTCTCCCTCATCATCCCGGCTTGCAGCCAGCAAGGCTTGCGGCCAGATGCCTCCCCTCACCGTCCAGCCCCTCGCATCGCCCACGCCCGCGTCTTCCGGAGCATCCATCGCTAACTTACGGAACCGATTCATTCACGCCGCGTGGATTTTCTCGCGCAGAGGGCAGCCCCGAGACCCCGGACTCACTTCCAATTCATCGAATGATGTGCCAAAAAATAAAGAGGACCTAGCGAGCAATCAGCTAAGTCCTTGTTTTATTTGGTGCGCGGTACTGGATTCGAACCAGTGACCTTTGGCTTCGGAGGCCAACGCTCTATCCATCTGAGCTAACCGCGCAATTGCGCAAATTATAGGCGGTCGAGGATGGGCTGTCCATTGCCGGGATCTGCCTCGTGCTTTGTCACCCCTTCCTCGCTACGGCGCCGCTAATGTGGTGGCGACGCTGAGGAGCAGCAGCGCCGAAGGGAGCGCTCGCCGGACGGGATCCGTTATTCCAGAAGTTATTCGAGCTTCGCTCTCGGGTGCTGGTCATGCTGCGCCCATGGCGATACCCTTGCTGCTTGGGAGCATTCCGGCTTTGCTGCGGGGCGGCATTTTCATGCTTTCGCCGGATGGCCGGTTATCCATAGCCATGGAAACTTTTCCGCTATGGTGAGTCTATATCAGCAGCATGTCCGGTAAGGGGGTTCAGGTTATGGAAGGAGCTGCGCAAGGCCAACGCCGGGTTTGGGGTTGGGTAACGGTGGGTCTGTTTTTATTGCTTGCCGTGGTGGTCCTGGCGTTTTGGTGGCGCAATCAGCAGGCAAGGGTGGCGAAGGTGGAGTCCCCTGCCGCCACGATGCATCTCGGGGCGCCCGTGACATCCACCGAATCGGTGCCCAATTTCCCCGTAGGCGGTGCTGTAGTGCAAAAAGGCACCCTGGAAGGACCCATCAGCGGCTCCTGTGGCAACATCAAATGGCGCCAACTGACTCCCGCAGAGGAGGCCAATCTGCGTAAGCTGTGCCCCGGTGAGACCACCAAAGGCGCTCATTAGCCGCTGCGCAATCCCATGGGCAGGACGTCTGGAGGTTCTTCGCCCGATTCCTTGCACGAGCGACATGAGCGCGTTTCATGGGCGCGGACAGGGCAGGTGCAGGGTGGCTTCCAGGCCGTCGTCAGGGATATTGCGCAGGGCCAGATAGCCGCCGTGGCGGCTGATGATGCGTTCGACGATGGCAAGGCCCAGGCCGACCCCGCCACCCTGACCGGCCTGGGCGAAGGGGGCGCGAATGCGCGGCAGGATGGCTTCGGGGATGCCGGGGCCGTGATCGCGGACGGTGATGAGTACCTCCCCGGGCCGTCGTTCGGCGCGGATGTCGATAGGGCCGGCGCCGTGGCGCAGGGCGTTTTCGATGAGGTTTTGCACGGCCCGGGCGAGGCCGATGGGTTGGAAGGCGACGGTGGGCAAGGGCTCCCGGGGCAGATCTAGGGTAACACCCGTCTGATCGTGATAACGCTCGACCAGGTCCTGGAGGAGCTGGGCGAGGTCCCCGGGTTCAAGACCCTCCTCGCGACCGCTGCGGGCGTAGTCGAGGAACTGGGCAATGACCCCATCCATTTCGCGGACATTGGCCACAATCTCTCCGCGCGCCTCGCTGTCCGGCGGTAAAAACTCCGCCGCCAGGCGCAGACGGGTAAGCGGCGTGCGCAGGTCGTGGGAAACGCCCACCAGAACGAGTTCACGCTCTTTCCAGAGCTGATATAGATCCCGCAGGAGTTGGTTGAAACGGGTTGCCAGGCGGCGCACGTCGGCGGGACCGGTTTCCGGCACGGTGGGGGGCGGATCTTCGCGGCCCATGCGCTCGACGCTATTCATGAGACGAGTGAGGGGACGCGCCACCTGGCGGACGGTAAGAAAGGCGCCAAGCAGGGAGAGCAAAACGATGGCGGCGAGCTTGAGCCAAGGTAAGGGCAAAGCGGCCGGCGCCGGGAGGGCTACACCAACGGCCAAGGGAGATGCGGGGCTGAGGCGCAGCCAGATACGCCCATGGGCATCGTCCACCAGCAAGTCGGCCTGAGGGCCGAGCAGTTGCCGCATACGGATGAGGGTGGTATGGAGAACCGCCACTTTTGGGCGATGTCCCCGGACGGCGGCGGCCGGACTCAGGGTCATGCCCTCTTGCTGCAAGCGGTCGCGCAGCGCATCCACTTGCCCGGGCTGGAGCGCGGCGACGATGGTCAGGGTCTGCGCCCATTGCCGGGCCAGCATCTCGGCCCGGGGATTGAGCTGATAGATGTTGAAAAACCAGTACACGGCGATTTGGCTCAGGACCAGGAGTCCGGCAATGAGCAGAAACATGCGCATGAAGAGGGTATCGGGCCATAGCCGTGGATATTTCATGGTAGATCCGGCCGTTTCAAGGTTCATGGCCGTTCCCGGTCATCGCCATCGGGCACGAAGACATAACCCCGACCCCAGACCGTTTGCAGGTAACGGGGTTGGGCGGGATCATCCTCGATGATCCGGCGCAGACGCGAAACAAAGACATCGATGCCGCGCGGGCCGGGGATCTCTTCCTGATCATGGGTCATGTTGAGGAGACGGTCCCGGGACAGGGGCTGCCAGGGATGGCTGGCGAGGGCGTGAAGCAGGGAAAATTCGGTGTCCGTCAAGGCCAGGCGCTGGCCGTCGCGCCAGAGCACTCGGGTATCCAGGGCCAGGGTGAAGGGGCCGAAGGCAATACTGCCGGGCGTCGGAGCCACCGTGGCAGTTTCCGCCGCCCGGCGCAGAACGGCCCGGATGCGGGCGACCAGTTCCCGGGGTTCAAAGGGTTTGGGCAGATAATCATCGGCGCCCACCTCCAGGCCTTTCACCCGGTCAGGCAGGTCCCCCCGGGCGGTGAGCATGATGATGGGGAGGGTGGACTCGGCGTCACGCAGGCGCCGGCAGATGGCAAAGCCGTCTTCGCCGGGCATGAGAACGTCGAGGAGTAATAAATCGTAATGTTCTCGTTCGAGATGGCGGTCCATCTGCACGCCGTCGGCGACGGCGTGGATGGCAAAGCCCTGGCCTTCGAGGTAGCGCACCAGCATATTGCGCAGGCGCGGATCGTCGTCGACCAGCAGGAGTTTGCCACCCTCGGCCATTTATTTACCCGCGTGCGTATAGAGGGTCGTGACCTTTTCCCACTGTTCCGGCGTCAGGGTGTGGTGCAGGAACTCCACCTGGCGGATGCCGTGCTCCAGCATTTCCCGATGGTCCTTGTCGACGGCCGCCTTGAGAGGCGCCAGGGCCGCACCCGTCTCGCCCTTGAGCAGGGCATCGCGCAGGGCGCGGTTGTGTTCCAGCATCGAAGTCCGCCATTTGTGCCACTGGGTCATGTGGCTCGTCCGCCAGTCTTCCAGGGCCTTTTTCTGCTCGGCGCTCAGATTCAATTCGGCCATGTGGCGGAAGACGATGGGCATGAGCATGGGGACGGGGGCTTCCTTCATCCACCGGCCTTTTTCCATGGCGCGGTGACCAGCACCCATGGGACCGGCGCCCATTGGCCCCGCGCCCATCATTCCGGACCCCATGGCGGGGGTCTGCGCATCGGCGGCAAAGGCGGGAGTCAGGCCGAGGCCGAGGGTGCCCAAAAGCAGTAAAGACAGGGTAGTTTTGCTCAGATTCATCACGGATACTCCTCTGTTGTCGAGGGGACCATCCCCTCCGAACGTCTGTCAAGCTACTGCGAAAACAGACCCATCGCCAGCGCTAAATTGTGAACAGGTGTAAAAATGGCGACCATCCTCATGGGACTCGAATAGGGAAAACACTCCCCAACCTGCCGCATCTGCCATTAACGATTTGTAACAATTTGCCGTGCGGCATGGTCTTTCTTCCCCACCGGGGATCGTTGAGAATAGGCCCTGCCCGATGGCAGATGGGAGGATGCGGTGCGATACGGAATCCCGGTGATTTTTTCTCTGGCATGGCTGGGCCTGAGTGTGGCGGCCCATGCGGGCATCGACGCCTGGGTGGAGGACCCCTTTGCCACCGGCGATGAAGTCGGCTCCGCCCCCGCCCGCCTGTGGGATCATCATCCGCAGCTACCGGCGCTCCCGGCGGCGGCAAGCCTGCCGGCGCAGGAGCAGGGGCAGACCTGGAGTCTGGCGCAACTCAGCAATTATGCCCTGGAGCACAACCCGCAAACCGCGGCGGCCTGGGCCGGACTCAAGGCCCAGGCCGCCGCCCTGGGCATGACCGAGAGCGCCTGGCTGCCGACCCTGTCCCTCAATACCGGCTTCACCCGCCGCGAGGCGGCCTCCACGGCGGGCTTTACGGTGCCGACGCGCAATATTGCCAACCCCAATCTGAGCCTGAGCTATACCCTCTGGGACTTCGGCCTGCGTGCCGCCAAGGTGGACGCGGCGCGCGCCCAAACCTGGGTGGCGGGTTATACGCAAAATCAGAATATCCAGCAGGTGGCCTTTCTGGTGGCCCAAAGCTATTACCAACTGCTGGGCAACGAGGCCCTGCTGGAGGCGGATCGCAAGACCCTGGCGGAGAGCCGGAACAATCTGGACGCCGCGGAGCAACTGCACCGCGCCGGCCAAGCGACCATCGGCGCCCTTTATCAGGCGCGGGCGTCCCTGGCTCAGGCCCAGTCGTCCCTGGCCGCCCAGGAACAGACGGTGGCAGCCAGCCGGGGCGCGCTGGCCAACGCCTGCGGTCTGGCGCCGGATACCATCCTGCGCATCGTCCCCCTGGATGACACGCGAACCCCGCCGACCCTCGGGCGAGCGGCCGAGGATCTCATGCAGGCGGCCCTGCGCGCCAATCCGGCCCTGCAGGAGGCCCGTGCCCAGGTCGCTGCGGCCCAGGCCAATCTGCGCAGTGCCCAGGCGAGCGGCCTGCCCAGTCTGGGGGTGAACAGCAATTACGGTTATCTCTTTCAAGGCGGCTTCCGGCCCGCCACCACCTGGGCCATCGGTTTTACCCTGACGGTACCGATCTTTAACGGCTATAACACCCACTACCAGATCCGCCAAGCCCGGGCACAGGAAGAACAGGCTCGGGCCGATCTGGCCAACAGTCGCAACACGGCGATGCTGGCGGTCTGGCAGGATTATCACAGTTTCCGGGGGGCCCTGGCCGCCTATCCCGGTGCCCGCAGCGGCCTGGAAAACGCCCGCAAGGCCCTGGAAGTGGTGCAGGCCCAGTACAAGGTCGGTCAGGCCACCATTCAGGATGTCTTACAGGCCGAGGCCACCCTGGCCCAGGCCCGCAATACCCTCATTCAAAATCTCGTCACCAGTTACGTCGCCCTCGCCCAGCTTACGCAAGCCGTGGGCATGCCCCTGGGAGCAGCCAAACCATGAGTACCCTTCTCTACTTCCCGGTGCGCCGCCCCCTGGCACTGGCGTTCTTCGGCCTCGCCGGTCTGTTGCTGGGGGGTTGCCAAAGCAAGGTGAAACAGGCGCCCCAGACGCTGGCAGTGCAGACCGTGATGATCCAGACGCGCCCCATGACCCATTATGAGGGCTTTCTGGGGACGGTGACGCCGCTGCAGACAGCGCAGATCATTCCCCAGACTTCGGGCATGCTCAGCGGCGTCCATTTTCTTCCCGGTAGCGTGGTGCAAAAAGGTCAACTCCTTTTTACCATCAACCCCGACCAGGCCCGCGCCGCGCTGGCTCAGGCCCAGGCCAAAGTGGCCGCGGATATGGCCACCGAAAGCTATAACCGGAAGCTGGTGGAGCAGGATCGGCCACTGGTGGCCAAGGACTTCATCACCCGCCAGAGCTATGATCAGGCAGTGTCCCAAGCCGAGGCCGCCGCGGCCCAGGTGCAGGCCGATCGCGCCGCGGTGCAGCAGGCGGCGCTGAATCTTTCCTATACGCGCATCACCGCGCCCATCGGTGGGCGCATCGGCCAGGCCCAGGTCAAGGCCGGCAACCTGGTTGTCAGCAATCAGACAATCTTGACCACCATCAACCAGATTCAGCCCATCGCCATCAATTTCAGCGTGCCCCAGAATCTCCTGGATGCGGCACGGGCGGCCCAGACTTCATCGGTACCCCTCCCGGTTCTGGATGAAAGCAGCCGGCACCAGATCGACCGCGCGCATTTGATTTTTGTGGACAATACGGTGGGGGCCGGTACCGGGACGGTGGCCTTGCAGGCCAGCGCCGCCAATGCCCAACTGGCCCTGTGGCCGGGTCAGTATGTCTTGGTGCAAATGCCGGTACAGCATCTGGCGGCCGCCCCCATTCTGCCCGTGGGGGCCATCCAGCAAGGGCCCAAGGGGGCCTATGTCTACGTCGTGGCGGCCGGCAAGGCGGAGACCCGGCCGGTAGACGTACTCTGGGAGGAAGAAAGCACCGCCGTGGTCCAGGGATTGCCCACCGCTACCCCGATCATTTATCCCGTACCCACCCGCCTTTACCCGGGAGCCCAGGTCAAGGTGGTAGCGACGCCGGCTGCTGCCGAGCCGCGGAAACGCGCCCAGCCTGCGCCGGAGCCGCAGCCGTGAATCTCTCGGCGTCCTTCATCCGCCGCCCGGTGATGACCGTGATCCTGGTGGTGGGGTTGATGGTCTTCGGTATTTTTGCTTTTCTGCGTCTGCCCGTGGCGCTGCTGCCCAGCGTCGATTTCCCCACCGTCATGGTGGCCGCCAGCCTCCCCGGCGCGAGCCCCCAGACCATGGCCAACGCCGTGGCCACGCCCCTGGAGAAACAGTTTTCGGCCATACCGGGCCTGAGTGCCATGAGTTCGGTGAGCAGCAGCGGCTCGACCCGCATCGTCCTGCAGTTTGATCTCTCTCAGGACATCAATGTCGCCACCCAGAACGTGCAAAATGCCGTTACCCAGGCCACCCATCTCTTGCCGCCGGGCATGCCCAGTCTGCCCTTCGTGAAGCAGATCAACCCGTCGGCGGCACCCATCGAATTCATTGCCGTATCCGCACCCACCATGCCCATCTACCGCCTCA
>JAJYQY010000036.1 GCA_021794385.1 Pseudomonadota bacterium
TCTTCCCGGCCGAGGAGTTCGGCCGCATGCCCCTGCAGGATCTGGTGCAGATGGGTGGCGATCACCGTCGCCGGATCCACCACGGTATAAGCCAGGGCCAGGGCCTTTTCCCGCTGATCCTTGTTGACCCAGACCGCGGGCAGGCCAAAGGCCGGGTCCGTGGTGGGCGTGCCCGGCAATGTCCCCAGGACATTGCCGGGGTTGATGGCCATCAGCAGATCGGGAAAGACCTCGCCGGCGGCAATCTCCACGCCCTTGACGGTAATGCGATACCCCGTGGGCCGCAACTCCAGATTGTCCCGCACATGCACGGAGGGTACGAGAAAGCCCATTTCCTGGGCGAATTTCTTGCGCACGCCGCGGATCCGGGCCAGGAGTTCGCCGCCCTGGCCTTTGTCCACCAGGGGAATGAGCCGGTAGCCTACCTCCAGACCCAAAGGGTCCACCGGCTCGACGCTGTTCCAAGTGACCTCCTCCACTTCCGGTGCCGGCGGCGGCGCATGCTCCTCCTCTTGGGGTTGGCGGCGCCGCGTCCAATACCAGACGATGCCCGCCAAAACCAGTGCCGCACCCAGGAAGGAAAAGTGCGGCATACCGGGGATCAGACCCAGCAGGCCGATAATCCCGGCGACGATCATCAGCACATCCGGGCGGTTGAAAAGCTGGCTGATGAGCTGCCGGCCCAGATCCTGACCGGTGGGCACGCTGCTCACCACCAGGCCGGCAGCAATGGAGATGACCAGGGCCGGGATCTGCGCCACCAGCGCGTCACCGATGCTGAGCAGGGTATAATTATGGGCGGCGTCGGAAAGGCTCAGGCCGTGCTGCCAGATACCGATCACCAAGCCGCCGATCAGGTTGATGAAGAGGATGAGAATGGCGGCGACGGCATCGCCGCGCACAAACTTGCTGGCACCGTCCATGGCGCCAAAAAAGTCCGCCTCCTGGGCAATCTCGCTACGCCGGCGCCTGGCCTCCTCCTGATTGATGATGCCGGCATTGAGATCGGCATCGATGGCCATCTGCTTGCCGGGCATGGCGTCCAGGGTGAAGCGGGCGCTGACCTCGGCAATGCGCCCGGCGCCCTTGGTGACCACCACAAAATTGATGATGACCAGGATGGCAAAGACGATGATGCCCACCGCATAATCGCCGCCCACCACGAACTCCCCGAAGGCCTCGATCACCTGCCCGGCCGCCCCGGCACCATTCTGTCCATGGAGCAGGATGACCCGCGCGGCCGCCACATTGAGGGACAGACGCAGCAGGGTGGTGAGCAGCAGCGCCGTGGGGAAGGCGGCAAATTCCAGGGGTTTTACCATATACAGGCTGACCAGCAGGATCACCAGGGCAATACTGATGTTGAAGGTGAAAAAGATGTCGAGCATGAAGGTCGGCAGGGGAATGATGAGCATGACCAGGACCATGATCACCAGCAGCGGCGCCGCCAGGGTATGCCAGTCGAGGCGCTTCCAGAGCTTGTTCATGGTGTTCATGACCGTTTGTCCTCAGGATCCAGTTCGGGGGGGACCGACCACTGCGCAGGCAAGGGGGGAATATTCTGCGGGGGAGCGGTGCGTAGCTGGTACAGATAGGCGAGCAATTCGGCCACGGCACGGTAGAGCGGCACCGGAATCTCCTGCTCCAGCTCTACATGGTGATAGAGGGCGCGCGCCAGGGGTGGTGCCTCCACCACGGGAATATGGTATTGCTCGCCCAGTTCGCGGATCCGCTGCGCCACCAGATCGGCACCCTTGGCCAGTACCACCGGGGCGCGCGTTTCTCCTTCGGCGTAGCGCAGGGCTACTGCATAATGGGTTGGGTTGGCGACGATGACGTCGGCCTTGGGTACCGCCTCCATCATCCGTTTACGGGCCTGCTCACGTTGCACCGAACGCACCCGCGCCTTGATTTGCGGGTTGCCGTCCGTCTCTTTCACCTCATCCTGCACTTCCTGACGAGACATCTTCAGTTTTTGGTTCAGGGTCCAGAGCTGAAAAGGCACGTCGAAAAGCACGATGATCAGCGTGGCGGCCGCAAGCCAGAGAAAAATGAACCCGGCAATGTGCATGAGGTGGATCAGGGAACGGTCGGGGGCCTCCATGATCAGCCCCAGGAGGGCGCCGCGCTGGGACCACAGCAGGGTCACACCGATACCCCCTACCACCAGGGTCTTGAGCACCGCCTTGACGAGCTCCAGCAGTCCGTGTTTGGAAATGATCCGCTGTACGCCGGAAATGGGGTCGAGCCGCGTCCAGTCCGGCGCCAGGGCCTCAAGACTGAAGGCCCAGCCGCCGATGGCCACCCCGGCCAGCAACGCCGCCACAAAAAGCAGCAGGAAAAAAGGCAGGACCGTCTGCACCATCTGATCCAGCAGGGCCGCGAAGTGGTGTAAGAGATCCTGCCTGGAGTAAAAGAGAGGCCCGGAGAGCTGCAAGCCGGCGTGCAACAAGGTCACCGCATGGTCATAGATGCCCTTGGCGCCTAGGGAAAAGGCCGCAGCGGAAACCAGCAGAACGGTGCTGGTGGAGAGTTCGCGGGAACGGGCGATCTGGCCTTTCTTGCGCGCATCCTGGCGACGTTTGGGGGACGCCGCCTCGGTCCGTTCCTGCGCTGTCTCTTCCGCCATGGCGCCTCCTTATCCCCCGCTGGCGAGCAGCATTACCCGCCCCGCGGCATCCAGGGAAAGCCTGAGCAAATGTTGTACCACCGGCTCCATGCTCGGCAAAAAGAGATAGAGGGCGAGAAAGCCCAGGCCCAGAAGCAAAGGGAAACCAATGACAAAGAGATTGAGCTGGGGTGCCAGCTTGCTGAGTACGGCCATGGCCAGGTTGGCGATGATCAGCGTGCCCAGCACCGGCGCCGCAAAGGCCAGGCCCAGGGAAAAGATCATGCCGCCGTCTTCCACCAGTAGATGCCAGGCCGAGGGGTTGAGGGCGAGCCCGGCGCTTACCGGCAGCAGGCTGAAGCTGCGCACCAGCACTGCCAGAACGAGCAAATGACCGTTCAGTGAAAGAAATATCAAGAGCACAAACAAGTTCAGGAAATTGGACAAGGTCGGCACCTGAACGCCGATAACCGGATCATAGAGGCTGGAAAAACCCAAACCCATCTGCAAGCCGATCACCGATCCGGCAAACTGCACCACACTGAATATGACCGTGATGGCAAAACCGATGGCCGTGCCAATGAGGACTTGCTCGATGAGGAGAATAAAACCGGGTCCCTGCAAAAAATCCACGGGCGGCATGGCGGGTAGAGCGGGGGCCACGGCGAGACTCATGAAGAGCGCAAGCCCCACCCGCACCTGAATCGGTATTTGCGCTGCGCTGAAAATGGGGGCGGTGGAGAGCAGGGCGAGGACACGCACGAAGGGCCAAAAAAACTGGCCGATCCATTGCTCGATCTGCAGGCTGGAGAAGTGGATCATCCGTTTAAGAGATGCGGAATATCCGTAAAGAGCCGCACCGTAAAATCCATCAGCAGATGCAGCATCCACGGCCCCGCCACCACCAGAATAAAACCCATGGCGAGGATCTTGGGAACAAAACTCAGGGTCATTTCATTGAGCTGGGTGGCCGCCTGAAAGATGCTCACCAGCAAGCCCACCACCAAGGCAATACCCAATAACGGCGCGGAGAGTAAGAGGGTCACCCAGATAGCCTGTTGGCCGACACTGATGATGCTTTCCGGCGTCATGTTGCCCCCTAGTGAACGAAACTCTGTACCAGCGAGCCAATGACCAGATCCCAGCCATTGACCAACACAAAGAGCATGAGCTTGAAGGGAAAGGAAATGGTGACCGGGGACAGCATCATCATGCCCATGGACATGAGTACGGCGGCTACGACGAGATCGATAATGACAAAGGGAATAAAGATCAAAAAACCGATCTGAAAGGCCGTTTTCAGCTCCGAGGTGACAAACGCGGGCACCAGGAGGCTCAACGGGGTATCCGCCGGGGCTTGCAACTGCTTATGGCCCGATAATTTCACGAAGAGCGCCAGATCCGCCGGCCGCGTCTGGGAGAGCATGAAATTACGCAGCGGCCCCGCCGCCTGGGCCATGGCCTGGGTCAAGGAAATCTGATTCTGGGTGAGTGGCTGCAGGGCTTCCTGATTGATCTTCTGGAATACCGGCGCCATCACGAAAAAAGTCAGAAACAGCGAAAGTCCGACAATGATCTGGCTGGGCGGCATCTGGGTGGAGCCCAGGGCCTGCTTGAGGAGGGACAGAACGATGACGATGCGGGTAAAGGCCGTCATCATCAGCAACATGGCCGGGAGAAAAACCAGTACCGTCATGAAGATGAGGGTCTGGATACTGAGGCTGTACTCCGTGCCGCCGCCGGCGGCGGGGCTGGTGGTGAAGGCGGGCAAGCCCGCCGCCCACGCTCCGGCGGGGGTCAGGGCGAGGATGAATCCGAGTGCTGCTCCTCTGCTTTTGCGTTTGCTGATTTCCATCGACCTGGGTTCCGCCTTTCCATTGCTTTTTGCAGCCAGCCGGCAAAGGGTGCCGGTGGGCTGACTTGGGCTTCCGGCAGTGCCGCTTCCAGGGTATGCAGGAGAGTAATCCCCGCCGGTGTCACACCCAGCAGCAACTGCTGTTCTCCCATCTGTATTAGCAAAAGCCGTTCCCGCGCCCCCAGGGGCAGGGAAGCCACGATACGCAAGGCCCTGCGCTGCCCTCCGCCCAAACCTGGCTGAAGGCGCCGCAAGACCCAGATCAGGCCGAGGAAGACTAGCAAAACCACCACGAGGGCGGAAAAGAGTTCGAGCATAGCGGAGAAGGAAAAAACCGCCGGAGAACTATTCATGACCGGCGCGGCGGCCGGCGGCGCCGCGTGGGCAGCGACGCTCCATTGACAGAACAGGAAGATGAGGAGTCGGGATTTTGACAAGCACTGCAGTCGGAGAACACCCTGGATTCCCATGGCCTAACGCAATTTTTTGGCCCGTTCGGCCGGGCTGACGATATCGGTGAGACGAATGCCAAACTTGTCATTGACCAGAACCACTTCCCCCTGGGCAATCAGGTAGCCATTGACGAGAACATCCATGGGCTCGCCGGCGAGCCTCTCCAGCTCCACCACCGAGCCCTGGGCAAGCTGCAGAAGATTGCGAATCTGGATCTTGGTGTGCCCCAGTTCTACGGAAAGGGTGACGGGGATGTCGAGGATCATGTCCAGGCTGGGGTTTTGCACCTCTCCCGCGCGCTCGTGCAACTCCGGCAACGGCGCCGGGACGGGCTCCGGACCAGGGCCAGCGGCAGCGGAAGCCGTATTCCCAGGCGCGGTGGACTGGTCTGCATCCGCCTGCTCCGCCATGGCCGCGGCCCAGTCATCCATGACGGCGTTGTCCGCGTCGGCCGCCAGCGCATTCGTTTCGGGATTGCCCTCCACGGCTGCGGGGACTGCTTTCTCCCGATCCTGCTCCAGATCATTCGCCATGTCTCATTTCTCCATTGCCGCCAAGGCCTTTTGTCCTTCTTCCATCTCCGGCCACAGATGTTCTTCGACCTGAACGGCATGCTTGCCATTGGTGGTGCCGTGCCGCCCTTTGAATACGGGGATGCCATCCACTCGCGCCACCACTGAGTCCGGCAAGGTCACCGGGATG
Source organism: Pseudomonadota bacterium (assembly GCA_021794385.1). Classification (GTDB taxonomy): domain Bacteria; phylum Pseudomonadota; class Gammaproteobacteria; order Acidithiobacillales; family Acidithiobacillaceae; genus Acidithiobacillus_B. The sequence continues at coordinate 5,619 of JAJYQY010000036.1, forward strand.
ACATCGCCCGCACGCAGGGTCATCAATTGGCGCAAGGTGAGGGTCGTTTGTAACAGTTGCACCTCCAGCTCTACCTCCGCCTCCTGCATTTCCTGCTGGAGGGACTGCACCCAGCGGTGATCAACCTCCGAGCGATCGGCGGTTGTGCCCGCCGTGAGCTGGTCACGGATGGGTTCCACCATGCCATAGGGAATACAGATGTGAAAGGTCCCGCTCCCCGATTCCAGTTCGACATCGAACCCCGTCGTAATCACCACTTCCGTCGGCGTGGCGATATTGACAAACTGCGGGTTCACCTCCGATCGGGTCAGCTCGGGTGCCAGATCGATGACGGGGGTCCACGCCGTTTTGAAATCCTTGAATACCAGGTCCAGCAGGCGGCGGATGATACGCTGCTCCAGCGGCGTGAACTCCCGGCCTTCGATACGGGCATGAAAACGTCCATCGCCCCCGAAGTAATTATCCACCACGGCAAAAATGAGCCGCGGGTCGAAGATGAACAGCGCCGTCCCCCGCAGGGGCTTGATCTGCACCATATTGATATTGCTGGGTACAATCAGGTTGCGAATAAATTCACTATATTTCAGCAGGCGCACCGGCCCCACCGATATTTCTGCGGAGCGCCGCAGAAAGTTGAACAGACTGACCCGCCATAAACGTGCAAAACGCTCGTTGATGACTTCCAGGGTGGGCATCCGCCCGCGTACGATCCGATCCTGGTTGGCCAGATCATACTTGCGGATCGTGCCCTGCGCCTCGGGGGCTTCGGCCTCGGTTTCAATGTCACCACCGGCGAGGCCCTTGAAGAGGGCGTCCACCTCTTCCTGGGAAAGGATATCCTGTGCCATTAATTCACCGGGCGGTCACGCAAAAGTATTCACCAAGCCCGGTTGCACCCGAGCCGCCACAGGTGTGGCGCCGACCTCATCGATAGACTCGGGCCTTTGGCCTTGGGGGGATTTACCGCGGGGGAAAGGGCCTCCGCCGCCATCGGCCGTCACCGCGGCCTGACCCAACTGCAACCCTGCCGCCGCAAACCCGGCCTGCAATTGCGGCAAGGCCGCGGCAATGGCTTCGCGCACAACGGCATGCGGAGAGATGAAGAAGGCATTGGCCTGCCCCTGCTGCATATCCAGATGCACCTCCAGTGGCCCCAAATGGGGCGGATTCAGATGCAGGGTGGCTTGCTGGAGATTGTTTCCCATAAAGAACAGCAATTGCTGACCCAGGGCATTCCCCCATGCGGGCGCGGTCGATACGGTTGGCGCCACCGTAGCCGCCATGGCGCTCACCGGCGCAGTGATCACCAGGGGTGGTACCGACAGGCTGGGACCGCCCGGTGCTGCCCCAACACCCTGCAAAGACTGATCCGGCAAGGGTGGAGTTGGAGTGCCGCTGCCGGCTACCGTCGTTCCCCTGCCGCCATGGGCTGCCGCCGCCAGCAACGGTGCCGCCAGCAACTCGGTCAGCGCCGCTGCCGGGGGGCCAGCCGTTGCGCCCATGGACGTCCGACCTGGGCTCTGCAGTGTCTGCCCTTGGGCATTGGTGCCGGAGTGCGCCGCATCTGCCGAGAGGCCCTTGGTCGTCAGGACAGGCTGGGTCTGCCCAAAAGTTGGGCTGCGGGGCAAGGCCGCAGGCGGCGCGGCGGACGGCGAAGACTTGCTCACCGCCACGGCCTCCGTAGCCAGGGCACCCACCCCTAGGGCCGCCGGCGGGTTTACCGGTGGCATGATGGTGCCCGGATCCGCAAAAAGCATCGGCAAAACCGGCGTGGGGGTCGGCGGCAATGTTTTGCCGTCCGGCTGGCCTTTGGCATCCTTTTCTACCGCTTTTTTTGTCAATGCCGTCACTTTGGAGGATGCTTGTCCTGACGGAGCGGATGGCGGAGCCGCAGTTTCCGGTGCCGCAGAGTCCGGTTTGGCGGGCGCCGCTGGAACGGGGATTTGCCGACCCATAACCGTTGCAAAAGGCTCTGCAGCCGCCGTTGACGAAGGGCCGTTACCGCCATTGGCAGCCGGGCTGGAGGGCGGGCTCGCCGCTACCGAGTTCATTGCTTCAGGCGCCATGACCATTCCTCACGCTTTGCTTGTCCATCCTGCCTACAGCAAAAATCACGCCATCATCTGAAGACGACTTGCTGCTCGCTGCGCCCACTCATCCAGTTCTTTTTGCATTTGCTGCAATTGCTGCGCGTGCCGCTGGTTTTCGGCCCGGCGCAACAGGCCGGCCAGGGCCTCTTCGCGGCCCCTTGCGCGCAGCCACTGCCGCTGCAAAAGATCGGCCTGCTGTCGATGCCGGCCCAAGGATTCCTGCTGCATCATCACCACCTGGTCCAACTGGGCAATGAAGGCCCGCATTTCCCGCGCCTGTGCGCTCCATACACCGGCGCGCTCGGCACTCTGCGCTTCCTCCCGATAATGCGCCACATAACGCCCCAGGAGGGCGAGCTTGTTTTGCGCGTCGAGGAGCATGGCCTGCTGACGGGCCAGGGCCTGGGCCGCATCCTTCCGGGTGGCATCGGCCTGTTGTTGCAGATAGCGGATGGCGTCCGTTTTAGCCATGATCCATTGCCTCCATATACGGTGCCATTACCATTGCCAATTGTTCCCGACTGACGCTCAGGGACAGGGCTTCCCGCTGATCCTGGCGGAGGAATCCGATAATACCGGCATGGGCCTGGACAGCCTGATCCAGCAACGGGTCCAACCCGGGTGTGTAGGCGCCTACGGCGATGAGATCCTGGTGCTCGCGATAACGCGCATAAAGTGCCTTGAGCCGATGCAGGCGCCGTAGGTCTTCCGCGGCGACGATCTTGGGCATGACCCGGCTGATGGATGCCTCCAGATCAATGGCCGGATAATGTCCCTGTTCGGCCATGGCGCGCGACAAGACGATATGCCCGTCGAGAACGGCTCGGGCATTATCGGCAATGGGATCCTGCTGGTCGTCCCCTTCCATCAGGACCGTATAGAAGGCCGTAATGCTGCCGCCGCCATCAGGGCCGTTACCGGTGCGTTCGACCAAGGCCGGCAACCGGGCAAAAACCGACGGTGGATAACCACGGGTGGCCGGCGGCTCACCCACCGCCAGGGCGATCTCGCGCTGGGCCATGGCATAGCGGGTCAGGGAATCCATGAGGAGCAGGACATGCTTGCCCTGATCCCGGAAATATTCGGCAATGGCGGTGGCCAAGTGGGCGCCGCGGATGCGGGTGAGGGCAGGCACGTCCGCCGGTGCCGCCACCACCACGGCCCGGGAGCGGCCTTCTACCCCGAGGATCTCTTCAATGAATTCCTTGACTTCCCGACCCCGCTCGCCAATCAGCCCGACAACGATGATGTCGGCGTCGGTATGCCGCGCCATCATCCCCAGCAAAACACTTTTACCCACACCACTTCCGGCGAAAAGGCCCATACGCGCCCCGCGACCCACGGTAAACAGGGCATTGATGGCACGTACCCCCACATCCAGGGGACGCTGCACCGGCGCTCTCTGCATGGGATTGAGGGGCGTTCCCAGGAGGGGTACATACTGCTCGGTGAGGATCGGGCCCTGGCCGTCCAGCACCTGCCCCTGGCCATCGACGATCCGGCCCAGAAGGTGCGCGCCCACTCCCGCCCGGGCCTGACCGGGAAGGGGCTGGACGCGGGCGCCGGGGGCCACACCCTGCAAATCGCCCGCCGCCATGAGCTGCAGGCGATCGCCATGAAAACCCACGACTTCGGCATCAATACCCCGGTGATGGCTGCCTTCCACCCGACAGCGGGTGCCCACACTGGCATCGAAGCCCTCCGCTTCCAGCACCAGGCCGATCATACGCACCAGCCGCCCACTCGCCAGCAGCGGCGGGAATTGCCGCGGCAAACGCCCATGCAAGGTCTGCAGATATCCCGCCCAAACCGCTTGCCGCTGGGCAAAGGGCAGCGTCATGGGAAGGCCGCCCCAAAAAGCTGTTCCAGCGCCTGCCGCCAGCGCGTTTCCAGGCGCAGATCCAGCACCGACGCTTCGTCACCCACGCCCCGCCGGTGCCAGCGCCGGTCCGGCCGTGCGCCACCGCCACTGATCTGGGCCGCGAGCACCGGTCCGCCCCGCTCCAGTTCCTCATCCGCTTCCAGCAGCACACCCTCCTCTACCAGTTCCGGGGCCAGACGCCCTACCAGAGCGAGATCCTCGGGATGGAGGCGAATACTCGGGTTGGCACTGCGCAGGGGCAAGGCCTCCAGGGCTTCCCGCAACAGGGGGAGCAGAGATTCCGGCCGCATCCGCAACTCGGCGCGGATCACCTGTCGCGCCACTTCCAGGGCCAGGGCCAGCGTCGCCTCCTCCACGGCGGCATCCAGATCCCGCAAAGGCCGGCCAAAACCCAGTATGATCGCCTTGAGCATTTCGCTATCCTGGCGCGCTGCGGCCATACCGGCCTCCCTGCCGGCGCTCAGGCCCGCGTCGTAACCGCTTTGATATCCCTGCTGTCGCCCCTCCGCCTCTGCCCGCGCGTACATCACCTCCAGATCGTCGGCGGTGGGCAATTGCACGGCCGCGGTGGACAGATCCGCGCCGGCGCGCTCTGTCTCCTGCCCTGCGGATGACTTGGACTCCGACCCGGGTGCCATGGCCGGCGGGTCCCAGCGGCGCATGCTGGTGATTTCTTCACGGGCAATGACGCCGCCCCCCACGGGTGCCTTGATCACCATCCGGCCTCCCGGGATAAATCCGCACCTGCGCTGAGGATGAGACTGTGCCAATGCATCAGATCATAGCCTCCCCGGCCCCGCCCCCCAAGCTGATCTGCCCGGCGGCGTCGAGACGGGAGGCGATTTGCAAGATCGCCTTTTGCGACGATTCCACCTCGCTGACCCGCACCGGCCCCTTTGCCTCCAGATCGTCACGCAACATTTCTGCCGCGCGCTTGGACATATTGTTGAAAAACTTGTCGCGCAATCCCGGATTGGCCCCTTTCAGGGCGGTAATCAGATTCTCCGACGGGATCTCGCGCAAGAGGGTCTGCATGCTGCGGTCATCCAGCTTGATCAGGTCGTCAAAGACAAACATCTTCTCCTGCACTTTCTCCGCCAGTTCGCTGTCGGTTTCGCGGATCTTGTCGAGGATGTCGGCGCTAAAACTGCCCTCCAGTCGGTTCAGAATGTCGGCTGCGGCCTTGGGACCCCCGAGAATCGCCACCTGGAGATTTTGCGATTCCCCGGAGAGTTGTTCTTCCAGGATATCGTTCAGTTCACGAATGGCCGCCGGCTGCACCGTCTCCAGGCTGGCCAGACGTAGCATGGCCTCGCCCGCCTGCCGTGGGGGGAGGTGGTGGATGACGTCACTGGCCTGTTCCGGCTCCATGTAGGCCAGAATCATGGCCAGGACCTGGGGATGTTCCAGCTTGATCAGATCGGCAATGGAACGGCCATCCATCCATTTGAGGTTCTCCAGGCCACTGGCCTCGCCGCCATGGAGGATCCGGTCGATGAGGTTGCCCGCCTTGTCGGCGCCGAGGGCCTTGGTGAGCATGCCGCGAATATACTGGTCACTACCCACCCCGAGGGAGGTTTGCCGTTCCAGACGCGCGCGAAAATCCTGCAGAACCGTTTGCGCCTGGTCGGTGGAAATGCGCGACAGGCGCGCCATGGCGGCGCCGAGCTTCTGGACCTCCCGGGGGCCCAGATGGCGCATGAGCTCCGCCGCCTCATCCTCACCCAGACTCAGGAGGAGGATGGCGCTGCGATCCAGGCCGTTAAGCTCCGCGCTCTCGGTCATTGGCTAACCACTCCTTCACCACTTGTGCCGCCCGTGCCGCATCCTGCATCACCAACTGCCGAGCCACGTAGAGATCGGTTTCCAGGGGGTTCCCCGGCAGCACGATGGGTTCGTGATGCTCGGCGGCCCTGACGACGGCAGGCTCCGTCCGCGGGGCGGGCTGCCCCGCTCCCCCCGCCGCCTTTGTCTCGCCTTCCGCCCCCACGGCGGGGGCCTGTTCCCGGCGGCGCCGCAACATGGGCCGAATCACCCCGAAGTAGAGCAGGAGCCCAAGGATCAGCAGCACCCCGTAGCGCAAGACCCCATCCATGAGCGTCAGGAACCAGCCTTGCCTCCACCAGGCGATCGTACTAGGGGCAGCCTCTGCGGTGAAGGGCATATTGACCACCTTGACGGTATCGCCCCGTTGCTGGTTGTAACCGATGGCGTCTTCCACCAACTGCTGCACCTGGGCCAGTTGTGCGGCGCTCAAGGGTTGCGTCGTGACCTTGCCTGTGGCCCCCGCCATGCTCCGGTCGTTGACCAATACGGCCACCGACAGGCGTTTCACCACCCCCACGGGCTGCACGGTATGGGTAATGGTCTTGTCCAGATCATAGTTGGTGGTCTGGTCGTTGCTGCTCTGAGTGGGCGCCAGCAGCTTCAGCGTGGGCCCCAGGGCCATCAAATCGCCGGGGGACAGGGTCGAGGCCACAGGGGCCGTCAGCGGCGCCACCGCCACTCCCGGAGGTTGATTGGATAGGGCGCCGGGAACGCCATAGGGGCCCGCCCCACCCGACCCGTTGCTGCTGCGCGTCTGTTGGCTGAGCACCTGGCCCTTGCCATATTGCACCGAACTGCTTTCCGTCTTGGCAAAATCCAGATCGGCGCTGACGGCCACGCGCACGCCGTTCTGCCCCACCAGCGGGGCGAGAATTTCTTCAATACGCCGTTGATATTGACGCTCGATCTGTCGCTGATAGGCCAGTTGGGTCGGCTGCAGACCGCTGTTCTCCGCATTGGCGTTGCCGGTGAGCAAATCGCCATGTTGGTCCACCACCGTCACACTTTTGTCATCGAGAGCGGGGACACTGGCCGCCACCAGATGGACGATGCCCGCCACTTGGGCAGGGCTCAGCACCCGCCCCGGATAGAGCTGCAGGAGTACCGAGGCCGTGGGTTTTTCCTGCTCGCTGAGGAATACCGAGGGCTTGGGAATGGCCACATGCACCTTGGCGCTCTCCACCGCCGAGAGGGACTGAATGGTGCGTTCCAGAGAGCCTTCCAGGGCGCGCTGGTAGTTCACCTGCTCGACAAACTGGCTGGTGCCCAGGGGCTCGTGCTCCAGGAGTTCAAAACCTACGCCGGCGCCCTTGGGCAGGCCCGCAGCGGCCAGTTTCATCCGCGTGGTATAGACTGCATCACCCGGCACCGCGATCACCGCGCCGCCGTCCGTGATGCGATACGGGACATTGAGCTTTTGGAGCTGGGCGATGACCAGACCGCCATCGCGCTCCGAAAGGTTGGTAAAAAGGACTTTGTAAACAGGCTTGCCGGCCCAAAGAAAGGCAAGCACCAGGATGGCCAGCAGCGCCGCCAGCCCGGCCAACAGGGCAAACCGCCGGTTGGCCGGAAGCTCCTGCCATCGCGCCTGCCACTGGGCGGCAGCATTGGCTCCCCCCTGCATCGCTGCTTTTGCCGATTCCGTTGCCACTATCGCCCACTCCCCCCTAGCTGCATTTGGGACCAATGCGTCGGTTCCGGTATCAGGCCTGGATATTCATGATGTCCTGATAGGCCGAAACCAGCTTGTTGCGCACCTGCAGCATGGTCTGAAAGGACAGGTCGGCCTTCTGGCTGGCCACCATCACCTGACTGAGGCTCACCGACTTGTCGCCCGTGGTAAACTGCTGCTGCAGGGTATTGGCCGATCCTTGCCGGTCGTTCACCCCGTTCACCAGGGTCTTGAGGGTATCGGCAAAATCATTGGGCGCGCCAGTGGCGCCGCGCGCAGTCGTTTGTCCCTGGGCCTGATCGGCCAGGGTGCGTAACTGTGTCAGTAAAGCATCCAGTCCATCGACATTCATGACCGCATCCGCCTACGCAAAACATCCATCCATGATAATCAAGCAAAAATCAGGCCTGATTCCTTTCAGATCAGGTCCAGCCCCGCCTCACGAAAGCGCTGCAACTTGTGACGCAAGGTCCGCGGGCTGATCCCCAGGCGCTGCGCCGCCAGCGTCCGGGAACCAGCGCTTTGCGCCAGGGCCTGGGCGATGAGCCCGCGCTCGCTCTGCAAGCGGGCGTCTTCCAGGGCGCCCACTGTGGTACCGTCGTCCGTGATCGCCCCCAACTCCGGGGAGGAAGCCTCTATCCCCAGATGGGCCGGCGTGATTTCGCGGCCGTTCGCCATGATAACGGCACGTTGCAGGCAATTCTCCAGTTCCCGCACGTTACCGGGCCAGCGCCAGGCCAGCAAGGCGTCCTGCGCAGCGTGGCCAAGACATGGGGAGGCGCTTATTCCCAAGCATTGACCATGATGCCGTAAAAAGCGCTCGGCCAGGACCGGGATGTCGCTGCGGCGCTCGCGCAAGGGGGGGATATGAATGGGAAAGACATTCAGCCGGTAAAAAAGATCCTCGCGCAAGCGGCCGCTGCTCACGGCCTCCTGCAAGTTGCGGTTGCTGGTGGCGATGACGCGCAAATCAAGACGGATGCTGCGCCGCCCCCCTACCCGCTCCAGTTCCCGTTCCTGCAAGACCCGCAACAATTTGGCCTGGAGGGCGGCGGCCATCTCGGTCACCTCGTCGAGGAGTAAAGTGCCTCCTTGGGCCTGCTCGAACTTGCCGGGGCTGGCCTGGGTAGCCCCGGTAAAGGCGCCCTTTTCGTGGCCGAAGAGGGTCGCCTCCAGGAGTGACTCGGGGATGGCGGCGCAATTGACGGCCACGAAAGGCCCCTGGGCCCGTTTCCCGTGATGATGGATATAGCGCGCCAGGACCTCTTTCCCTACCCCGCTCTCGCCCGTCAACATCACCGAGGCATCCGTGCAGGCCACGCGCCGCGCCAGATCGAGGGTGGTGGCCATGGCTGCAGACTCCGCCACCGGTTCACCGTCGTCTTGGCTGCGCGGCTGCGCGTAATGCGCCACTTTCTGCAGCAGAAGGTCGGCCGTAAAGGGCTTGACCAGGTAGTCCACCGCCCCGCCCTGGAGGGCCATCACCGCCTCCTGAATCGTACCCCAGGCCGTCATCATCAGGACCGGCGGGGCGTCGCTACGCGCTCCCAGGGCCTGCAACAGGGCATAACCGTCCATGGGCGCCATTTGCACGTCGCTGATCATCATATCGCAAGGCGCCGCCGCCAGCAGCGCCAGGGCCTCGCCGCCATCGTGTGCCCGCCGCACGCCATAGCCGTTGTCTTCCAGGGCATCCTGCAAGGCCTCGGCCAGGGGGTCGTCGTCTTCCACCAAGAGCAGTCGTGGACGGTAACCGGTCATTTCGTCTCCTTATCCTCCGCCAGGGCGCCGCTAGGCAACAAATGGCGCGCTTTCCAAATGGGCATCTGCAGCACCAGACTCGCCCCCGGGCCGGTCCCCGCAGCGACGCCCAGGCTGCCCCCCATGGCCACCACAAAATCGCGGGCGATGGCCAAGCCCAGGCCCGTGCCGTCGCGCCGGGTGGTGTAAAAGGGCGTGAAGATGCGTTCCTGGTCTGCCGTAGCAATTCCCGGGCCTTGATCGCGAACCACGATCGCAATGGCGTCATCCTCGGGCCCGCGCAAATCCATGCTTACCGTGCCGCCCTCCGGGCTGAATTGCAGAGCGTTTTGCAGGAGGTTGGCGATCACGCTGACCCAGGCCGCCTGGCTACCGGGCAGCGCAAGATCATTTCCCAAGACAGGCAAGTTCAAAGTGACATTTTTTTGACGGAATAAGGGATCAAATTCTTGACGCAATTCCCCAAAAATTTCCTGTAACGTCACGGATCCCGCCTCCTGTTCCGCTCCGCGCAAAAAACGCAGCATGGCATCGATGGTGGCATCCAGATGTTGCAAGCGCGCCATTGCTCGCCCCTGTTGCCGGACAAAGCGCTCCGCCTCAGCACCAAAGCGCAACTGCGATACCGAGAGCAGGGCCGCCGCCAGGGGCGTACGCAGTTGATGGGCCAGGCCGGCCATGGTGGCACCCATGGCCGCCAGCCGCTCGCGGCGCTGCGCCGACTCCTCGCGGGCATGAGCGGCCGTCACATCCTGGAGCAGGATGATCTGGCCGCTATCTCCCGGCAGCGCGTTCACTGCTACCGTCAGCCGCAGTTCCACCCCATTGGCGGCCTGTAACACCCACTCGCTCTTGCCGCCCGCCAGATGGGCGGCGGAGACCTGACGCCAGTTTTGACCGCGCAAATCGGCGCCAAGGATGCGCAAGGCTTCGGGGTTCATATCGATGATCCGGCCCTGCCCATCCAGGACCAGAACGGCGCCGGGGAGCATTTCCAGGACCGTGGCCAGGCGCTGGCGCATGCGCTCCTTGGCGGCGAGTTCGTCCGTCAGGCGGGCATTGGCCGCCGCCAACTCGGCGTTGAGCCGCCGCACCTCTTCCTGCAAGGCCATATAGGCCCCGGTCAACTCCCGCGAAGCCTCGTTGAAGAGGGAAAAGGCCTCCATCAGGGCCGCGGCATCCGGGACCCCGCCGCCCTCGTCCTTCACCCGCGTAGCCCCTCCCGGCGCTCGTCACCGGCATATTTTTTGAGTTTTTCCACCAGCGTAGTGCGACGCAAGCCGAGGCGCTGGGCGGCCCGCGCCACCACCTGATCGCTCTCGGCCATCGCCTGGGCGATCAGGGTCTGCTCGATGCCTTCGAGATAGAGTTTGAGATCAAAGGGCCCCGCCGGCAAAAGCGCCGGGGGCTCGGCCCAGACCTGGGCGAGGCTTTGGCGCTCGTCATCCGGATCATCCGCCACGGACACGGCGGGACGATACCGGGGCGGCAGATCGGCGACGCCCACCTGCTGTCCGGGATAGAGAATCGTCAAGCGCTCGATGAGATTTTCCAGCTCACGCACGTTGCCCGGCCAGGGATAGGCCCGGAGGGCCTGTTGGATCTCGTGGTTCAAATGAACCCGTTGGTGCCCCCGCGCGCTCAGGCTGGCGAGAAAATGCTCGGCGAGAACCGGGACATCTTCGCAACGGGCACGCAGGGGGGGCACCTCGATGGGAAAGACATTGAGCCGATAATAGAGATCTTCCCGAAACAGCCCATCGCCGATGCGTTGCTCCAGATCGCGATGGGTCGCCGCCACCACGCGTACATCGGCATGGATGGTCTGGCTCCCGCCGACACGCTCAAAGCGCCGCTCCTGCAGGATCCGCAACAGTTTGACCTGCATCTGCGCGCTCATCTCCGCGATCTCGTCGAGAAAGAGCGTCCCCCCCTGGGCCAGCTCGAAACGCCCCTTGCGGCTGACCACCGCGCCGGTGAAGGCGCCCTTTTCATGGCCGAAGAGCTCGCTTTCCATCAGTTCGGCGGGGATGGCACCACAGTTCAGGGCCACGAAGGGCCCCTCCCTGCGTGGCGAAAGGCGATGCACGCAACGCGCCACCACCTCCTTGCCCGACCCCGACTCTCCGAGAATGAGCACCGTGCTGTCCGTACCGGCTACCCGTCCCGCCAACTGCGCCACGGCGGCCATGGCCGCGCTCCCACCTTTCAGTTCGCTGCAATGCCGTGCAGGAGGCTCCGGCTGCCCGACGAAGGCAGACCGTTCCATGACCGCCGCATTATCCAAGCCAAACCCCCGGCTGCATCGGCCAGATCCCATACCGTTTCATTTATCATCCCTTTCATCGCCCGGACTGACGGCCATGGGACCGCCACGAATCATGATCATCACCGTCGCTGGGATCATACTTCTCACCCCAAACCTCTCCCTCCGGAGGGGGCTCAGGATGTCGCATACTCAACTCGGGGCTAACCCGGCGGATCAGTTCTCTGGCGCCTACGCGCCACGTCACGACGATGATGACGGAAGATTAGTCGATCCAGGCTTTCCTGCACATGTTCATCCAGGTGAAAGTGCAATTGACACCAGACACCCCCTTGGCCGGGGATCACCGCCTGCATGACTCCGGGGAGGATCAAGGGCATGGCAATGCGGGGACGCAAAAAAAGCGCCAGACAGCAGCGCTCGCCGACGGCCGGGAAAGCGGCGGGATCGCCGCAGTCCCAACGGATGTATTGACCGCCAAGCACACAGGGATAAACGGGAGGGGCGGGCTCCATGCCCTTGAGCCCGGCGCTGACCAGCAAAAGGAGGAGATCCACCTTGGTTTCCAGCCCCCCCATGGCCTCCTTACCCTCTTCTTCGCCGCTGGCTGCCTTGTCATCCATCAGGACCAGGGCGCGCAATAGCGTCCAGTTATCCGCCATCACCGCCGCCATGGCCGATTCATCTTCGGGCCATGGCGCAAGGCGCAGCGGCAGATTGCCGCGCAAGACTACCGGGTTTTCATGAAAGTCGTCCATCCTCCCCCCTTATGGGCAGGGAAGCGTTGCGCCGGACAGTGTGTCAGGCGTGGTCGAGCAAACCCTGCCAGGCGTCGCGCAAATCCTCCACCACCGGCCGACAGGCATCCAGTGCCTGCAGATCATCGAAGATATTGGCTTGCGCCAGATGTTTTAGCAAGAATCGATACAGCCCGTCGAGATTGACGGCAATCTCGCCGCCCTGCTCGTAGTCCAGGCTGGCCAGGAGATGGGCGGTGATCTGGTAGGCCTTGTCCATGGACTGGGCCTTGGTGCTGAGATCCCTCTCCAGGATGGCCTTGCGCGCCCGCCGCAGGTACTCCAGGATCCCCTCCAGGCCCAACAGGACGAGGCGATCCGCCGACGCTCCCTGGCTGCCGACCTGACGATAAACCTGCACAGCCGCCGCTGCTACGCTCATAAGTTATACTCCTGCATTAACCGCTGGTGGGAGGGGAGCCAGTGGAGAAAAAGGCGTTGATATACTGACCCACCGACTGCAACTGGGATAACTGGCTCTGCATGGCCGCAAACTGCTGGGTCAACAGGGCCGTCTGATTTTGCGCCGAAAGCTGCAACTGGCTGATCTGGGCGTTGAGGCCGCTGATGGTCCGATTCAGCCCATTTTGGGCGGCGGCGACAAAACCGCTCTGGGTGTTGAGGGACTGGCTCAGGAGGCTGTTCATCTGCTGATAGAGCCCCTGGCTGACGGTCACCGTACCGAGATTGCCCGGCGTCTGACCGGTGATTTGCAGTTGCAGGCCCAGCGCCGATCCCGGACCGGTCACCGTAAGGTTCTGACCCGCTCCGCTGGCCGCCTGACCATTCACCGTTCCGGCCACGTCCGTCCCGGAGGCACTCAGGCTGCTCGTGCCGATGCCCGTGCCGCCGCTCCCCGCCGCCACGTTGGAAACAACGCCAAAACTCTGGATGCTGCCATAGGCCGTGGACTGCAACTCCAGGGTGCCGTTGTTGTTGATGGCCTGCAGGCCGGTGACGCTGGCCTGGGTGAGGGTGTCGTTGATGGTCGCGACGATGGCGCTGATACTGCTGCCCGAGGCGAGATTGACAGCTACCGTGCTGCTACCGGAAGTAATGCTCAGCGTTTCGTTCTGGGCCAACCCCCCGGAGGGGACGGCGCTGCTGGCCAGGACCATGGCCTGGGTGGCCGTCCGGGTCACGTTAACGGCATAGGTGCCGGCCTGGGTCGTGCCGCTGGCGCTGACATACCGGGCATTGGCATTGGTGGTGCTGCCCACCTGGCCAAAGAGCCCGGCCACGGCGCTAAAGTTGCTGTTGAGGGCCGTGCTCAAAGTGCCGGTATTGAGATTGATGGTGCCGCTGCTGGCAAGCCCCAACCCGACGCTGCCCAGGGAGGCATAGGCGCTACCCGGTATCGCCCCCGCCCCTTGCCCGGAAATAAGATTCAGCAACTGGGTGCGCAGGTTCTGCACCGAGGCATCCCCCAGGAGCGGCCCGCCCTGCTGGGTGGAGGGATTCCAGGCGGTCAGCTTGTTGATGGTACCCATGGTGCTGTTGAAGGCCGAGGTGAAACTCTGCACCGCGCTGACGAATGCCGTGTTGCTCGCCGCCACCTGGATGGTGGCCGCGCCGCTGGCCTGGAGGAGATTGAGGCTGACCCCGGGAATGGCCCCCGAGAGGGTGTTGGTACTGCTGCTGATGGCTAGTCCGTTGATGCTGGCGGCGGCGTTCTGCGCGGCCTGGCTCAGACTCATGCCGCCCGACACCCCGCTGCTATAGCTGAGCTTGCCCAGACTTCCCGTAGCCCCGCTTACCGCCACGGTAAAGGCGCTGCCCGAACCGGTATTGTTCCCCGTCAGGGTCAGGCGGTAGCCGGTGCCATCATAAACTACGGCGGCATTGACGCCGGCGTTGGCGTTGTTGATGGCGGCGGCAATCCCGTTGAGGCTGTTGTTCGTAGAATTGATATTCACATTGGTCACCGCCCCGCTCCCCACCTGCACCTGCAGGGTCCCGGTACCGATGGCGGTATTGACCGCACTGCTGAAATCCTGGGAATAAATGCTTTGTGATTGGGCGAGAACGATATTGGCAAGGCTGTAGCTGCCCACCGGGGCATTGGCCGTGACCGTGGCATTGACCGCCGAACTGTTGCTCACCGACACACTGCGATTATTGCTATTGTTGAGATTTTGCAGGCCAGACAAGGAGGACTGCAGGCTGGAGAGGCTGCTCTGCAGGGTCCCCCAGGCGCTCAGGGTGGTCTGCACCGACTGGCCCTGATTCTGCAGCAAGGTAATGGGTTGCTGATAGGCGGCACTCAGGTTGCTGATCAACTGCTGGACATTGATGCCGCTGACCAGGCCCGACAGGGATACCGACATGGAAGACTCCTCCGCCCCTCAAGGGCAGCAATGATCAAAATCAGGCCTTGCTGCTCACCACGCTACCTGGTGGGAGCGCTGCGCCGGCACTGCTCTGGGCGCTTTTCACTACTTGTTCGGGTGGTGCATAGTATTGAAAAAATACCTGTTTAGTCACTTTATCCAATAGTTTTACCAAGACCTGACCGGGATGCCCGCCATTGGGATCGAGCCCTGCCTGCAAGGCGATGGAGGATTGCTGAGCCACCTGATCCTGCAAGGCGCCAATGGCCTTTTGCAAACTTTCTGCCGATACCGCTTTCGCCTCTCCCGGTGACGCCGTAGCCGCGGGTGTCACAGCGCCCGATATCGGTACTGCTGACGTGGATGCCGCCGTATTTGTATTGTTGATGGATGTGGATATGGCCGATGCCAGATGATGAATATCCATGACAACCCCCTATGGGAGAGCCCCTCCCGTGATTCGCCGGGAGGGGCTTCTCTACTGACCTGCGTTACGGAATGAGCTTGAGATAGCTCTGCTGCAAGGCATTGGCCTGGGCCAGGGTGGAGATCCCCGCCTGTTGCAGGATCTGGTACTTGGTCAACTGCGAGGTCGCCTGGGCGATGTTCGCATCCTGTACCACCGACTGCGCCGATTGCAGATTGGTCGCCGTCGTCTGGCCGTTGGAGACCGAAGCCTGGATCCGGTTCTGGATGGCACCCAAGGCACCATTCTGCTGATTCAGGTTGTTGATGGCCTGATCGAGGATGGAGATGGCCTGCTGCGCGCCTTGGGCCGTGCTCACATTGACATTCGACACGGCGGAGCCGGAGAGGGAGGCAGCCTGACTGCTGAAGCCGATGTTACCCGCATTGCCGATGGCATAGGAACTGCTCGACTGGAACTGCACCGCACCCTGGATCAGGGCATTGGCGCTGGCGCTGGTGATGGCAGAACCGACCGATGTGGTAGTACCCGCCGCTACCGCCTGCAGAGTACCGGTGGATCCCGAAGTCATGCCCGAAGCGCCGGCGCTGATGACAATGTTATGGCCCTGACTCTGCGTCAATACCAGTTCATTGGTACCGTTCACGGTGGTGACATTGGCTGCCACTCCGGTCTGGGCAGAGTTGTTGTTGATGGCGGATACCAGCGAACTGAGATCCGCCTGACCGTTGCTGCCTTGGGTGACCGTAGCGGAGATATTGACCGCGTTAGTGGGGCTCCCACTGGTGCCGTTGCTGAGGCTGAAGCTGTACGTACCCGTAGTGACCGTCATGGCCACACTGGTGGTGGCCTGGGCACTGACCCCCGTCTGCGAAGAGGTAGCATTCACCGCGCTGGCAATATTCGCGGCCGATTCCGTATTGGACGTCACGGCAACGGATGCCGTACCAATAGAACCGGCAATCTGCAGTCCACTGGCGCCAACGCCCGAGGTGAAGTTACCGACACCCGAGCTACTAATGGAAAAAGCCCCGCCAACGGCATAACCGCCCTGGACGAACGAGCCACTGGTCGAGCTATAAGCTCCCACCGTGACTCCCGACACATTCTGGCTCACTGAAGTCGAGTAATTACCAATGGCGGTGGTCTGCGCATTGCCCACCGAAACATTGATGATCTGATTGGCATTGGCGCCCACCTGGAACTGCGCGCCGGCGAAGCTGCCGTCCAGGAGGTTCTGGCCGTTGAACTGGGTCTGGGTGGCAATGGTCTGCACCTGGGCCAGCAACTGGTTGACCACACCCTGCAGCGCCTGACGGTCCTGGGCGGTGTTGGAGGCATTGGCGGCCTGAACGGCGGTGGTGCGGATCTGCTGGAGCAGGCCGGTCTGGTTCTGAATGGCGCCGGTGGCCGTCTGCACCAGGGTAACACCCTGGTTGCCATTGGATATGGCCTGATTCAAGCCATTGATCTGCGTCTGAAAACGCTGGGCGATGGCATAGCCGGCCGGGTTGTCGGCGGGGTTGTTGATCTGCTTGCCGGTGGAGAGCTGCTGCAGGTAGGTGTTGAGGCTACCCTGGGTGTTACTGAGGGCGTTGAGGGTGTTCAACGCGGCGACGTTGGTATTGATGATTCCTGAGAGTGCCATGGTCGTGCTCCTTTCTTAGGCGTTTTCGGCGTCCTTGCCGTAGATGTGCGTCACGCTGCCCGCACATCCCTTATAACGGCACATTTTCCAAAAACTTTAGGGCACGAAAAATCCGCCATCCGCCTGGATTCGGCAGTTGGCAAAGGTGTTTTGCCAACTGCTGTTTTAGGATCAGGGGAGCCACGCCCGCAGCCAGACGTCGAGATGGTCCTCCAGCAGCCACTGCTGGCGCACCTTTTCCCGCAGCAGGTCCCCCTGCCGGGCCAGGGCGTCGCGGTCGGACACCGCCTCGCGGATGGCCCTGATCCAGTCACGATAGCGATTGGCCACGCGCCAGACGGGGAAATCCCCCTGATAGGGGGTGAGGTCCGAGCACACCACGGGATAACCCAGCACCCCATACTCCAGCAACCGCAGGTGGCTCTTGGCCTCATTGAAAGGATTATTCTCCAACGGCGCGATGGCCAGATCCAGGTCGAGGCTGGCGAGCTTGGCCGGGTATTGGGGTAGCGGCACCCCGGGGTAAAACTCCTGCACATAGGGACGCAGTGCGTCGGGACAGAGGCCGAAGAATACCCAATCCACTTCTGCGGCCAGTTCCCGCACCACATCGGCAACGAGCTCCAGATCCCCGGTATGCCCTACCCCGCCAGCCCAACCCACCCGTGGCTTGGCCCCGCCCCGACGCTTGGGCATAAGCCCGTCCCAGCGGTCCCTTTCCAGATAGTTGGGGACGACCAGCACCTCATCGCTAAAATGCGCATAGGCCTTGGCCAGCGGCTCCGTGGCGACTACCAGACGGTTGCACAAGGCCGCCGCCTTGCGGAAGCGCTTGGTGATATCCTTATGGATACTGGCCTTGTGCACACTCTTGGTGGGCAGGTTGGTGATGAGATCGTCGATCTCAAAGATGCGAAAGGCCTTGCTGAAACGCTGATGCCGCTCCAGGGCCTCGATCTGCGGCCACTCCATCTGCCGCTGCAGGACGATGCTGTCGGGCGAGAATCGCTCCATCTCGGCGGGCTCGAAGATACGCATGGTCTCCCAGCCCTGCACCCGGCCGGCCGCGCGCAGGGCACGCATGGGGGCGATAATGCGGTACTCGCCGCAGCCTTCCCGATCGGCGGCGTGGACGAGGATGCGCGGACGCGGCCGCCATTGCGGGTCCCAGCTCAACGGCGATTGATCTTCCAGCAGGAAGTCGGTGCTGACCAGGCTCAGGTGCCGGTTGTAAGCGGGGTCAAAGGCGAGCTGCGGCAGCCAGCGATCGTAGAAGGCATTTTTCTCGGCGGCGAAGCGCGCCAGTTTCTGGGCGCTGGGACGCTGTTCCACCTCCCCTTTCTGGCTGGCAGAGCCCTCGTGCAGGAGCATGGCCCAGGGCGTCCAGACGATGCGCTGACCGGCCTCGCGCACCTTGAGGCAGAGATCCACGTCATTGTAAGAAACCTGGAACTGTTCCTCATCCAGCCCTCCTACCGCTTGAAAAACCTCTTTGCGCATGAGCAAACAGGCCGCTGTCACGGCGGAATAATCCTGGGTGAGTTGGGCGCGGCCAAAATAGCCGCGGTCCTCCGGCGGCCGGCCGATGAAGGGATGTTCCGCCGGCCCCTTCATCCCCAGGATCACCCCGGCGTGCTGGATCTTGCCATCGGGGTAAAGAAGCTTTGCGCCGACGATGCCCACTCCGGGCCGCAGGGCATGGCTCATCATTTCGTCCAGCCAGTCCTCATGCAGGGCGGCGGTGTCGTTATTGAGCAGCAGGACGTATTCCCCCCGCGCCGCCGCTGCGGCCTGGTTGTTCATGGCCGAAAAATTGAAGGCGCCGGGATGGCGCAACACCCGCAGGCGTCCTCCCATGGCCTCTTCCTGCCCCGCCAGCAGATCCAGATAGGTCCGGGCCTCGGAATCCTGGCTGTCGTTGTCCACCACCAGCATCTCGTAGGCGGGGTAACGGGTCTTTTCGATGACCGATTCGATGCAGCGCTGCAAAAATCCCAGTTGATCGCGGGTAGGGATGATGATGGACACCAACGGAGTGGCCGGCAGGGCATAGCGCACGCGAAAGGAGGGCGGAAAGGGGCCGGGAGTGACCTCGGCGGCAATCTCCAGCCGCTGCAGGTGCCGTTCCAGGGCCGCCTGACCGGCGGCCAGGATCTCGGGGATGGATTTGCGGCAATGGCTGCTGCCCTGCAGGCGATGGTAAAGTACCTCGGGAATGTGGCCGATGCCCGCGTCGCCCACCCCCGCAGCTTGCAGGTATTCCCAGGCCCGCAGCACCAGATCATAATCCTCCGCGCCTTCAGCCAGCGGATCAAAACCGCCCAGGGCCGTAAACAGGTCTTTGCGGATGATCAGCAGACCACCGGTATAGGGCAGGCTGCGCAGATAATCGAGATTGAAGTCGGGCTTGCAGTGGGGGTTGAGGTGCTGGCCGTCGGCGCTGAGATTATCCTCGTCGGTGTAGATCAATTGCCATTGGGGGTGCATGCGGATGGCCTGGGCGACACGGAAGCTGGCATCGGGGGCCAGTTGATCGCCGGCGTCCATGAGGGCGATCCAGTCGGCTTCGGCAGCAAAGAGTCGATGATTGATCTCATTGAGGAGATGTTCAGTCCTGACCGACCGTATCCACTGCATGCTCACCGGATACCACTGGCTATCCAGGCTAGCCATAGTCGCCTCTTTGGCTATCTGCGGATTCTCCACCACCACCAGAGACAAACGAGGGAGATTTTTCCAGGTACCCATTTCCTCCTCCGCCCATTCCCGCTCGGTCGGCGACCAACGCCCGGCGGGCAGCCAGGGCAAAGCAGGGGAACTCGGCGCGAGCAGCACCGCGCCGCTGGAATCCTCAACACTCAGGCCGGCCTTCTCGCAACTGACGGTAAAAAGCCGCTCTATGGTATGGGCCAAGGTGCCATCGACCTGGCCGACTTCTTTTTCGAAGTCATCCCCTCTCAACCCTAGCATCAACAGCGGGGCCAAGGCCGCGGCCCGGCACCAAAACATGGAACCAGCGAAGTAGCCGCCACGACGAAGCGGATCGAAGGTGGTATCCATACGCTGCCCCAGCGCCGTTACCCGCGACCGATTCATATCGTCGGCAAACGGCAACCAAAAACCCGCTGGCCCGATCATCCCCAATTTTGCATTCTTGGCAAAACGCGCGCGCATTTCTACCGCCTGGGCCGGTGATGTCAACAGACCGTCCAGCAAATCGTTGCGCCAGCGGTCGCCATCCCCATGGGCCAAGAACTCGATCGTGATATTTTTTTCATCACGTAAATGTGGGGATTTCTTGCTATGCAAGAAAAGTAGAATCTCGTGTCCATGATCTTTTGCATGCTCCAGCAAGCCGATGCGTGGCGCAATATCCCTGCCGCGATTCGGGTAAACGTATATTTGTGCCTGTGGGAACTCTTGCTGTATGGCTGCACAAATATCCGTATTGCCTTCTGCCAGAGAGACATAAAGATCCCAATCGGCACCCATGGACAGCAATCTGGAACGGAATTCCGGCCATAGCTCTGGGTAAAACAAGTGCAAAACCACAGCAATCGGCGCGCGCTGGATCGAGCCCGCATAAAGGAGGCGGCCGCCCATGCGATCCCGCTTGGGGTCGGTATCTTCGGCCGACCGGGATTGGGTGGGAATGAATACGCGCTGCGCCTGACGCACGGGGCGGGCGCGATAGAAAATTTGCAAACTGAGCAACTGATCAAATTCACCAGCACTCACGTCTTTGAGAATGAGCTTTTCCGTCTCCACTTGCGCCGGAAATGTACCGGGACGCTGTGTCTGAAAAAAACGGCTATCGGGGCCATAAGCGATGGCCTCAACGGTAAAGCCCGTCTCCTCAAGCATGCGCTGGCCTTCTTTCTCGGTAAAAAAACGCAAGTGGGTGACGTCGAGAATACCTTCTGCGGCATAGGGCCAACGGCCAGCCGCCAATTCATTCAGTAACCACAGATTACGGGCATTAGGCAGGCTCACCAGCACCTGGGCATCTGGATGCAATAACACCTTGAGACGCTGCAAGGCAACCCAAGGGTTCTGCAAATGTTCAAGCACGTCGGCCAGCAGAAGTGTGTCAAAATAGCCTGGTTGGAGCCCGTGAGCTGAAAAATCAAGCGCCTCCAATGGCACCTCCAACACTTTCTGATAGCCTTTTCGTGCGAGTCTGGCTGCACCGGAGTCCATTTCCACCCCCCACAACTCGACTTGTGGAAAGCGCTCCTTGAGCCAGGCACCCGTCGCGCCTGCTGCGCAGCCGACGTCCAGAACATGGCGTGGATTGTCACTCAAAAGACCTAGTAAATCGGCGCGAGGGTTGAAGTGATAATTTTCCCTTGCCTCAATGTTATGCCCGTTAGCCAGGCTCTCCCAGACATAAGTTTTCGTCATCGTTACGCCTTCATTAAATATATTGAAACAAACTCAACCCCTGTACCTGGGCAAAGGCCTTTTGCGAGGCCTGGAGGGCGGTGAGGCTTTGCTGGTATTGGGTGATGACCTGGGGATAACTGATGTCGGCCAGGTTGCCCTGCTGGGTCTGGAATTGCAGGGTGAGGCTGCTGTTGAGGCTGGATACGCTCTGCGCCTGCTGCAGACGGGCGCCGATGCTGGCCTGGGTGCTGAGGACCTGGGTCTGGGCCTGGTTGAGATTGGCCAGGACGTTGCTGATGGCCTGGGCGCGCTGGGTGTTGGCGCCGGGACCGCTGCCGGTGCCGGTAAGGGCTTGCTGGAGGTCGCTGAAGGTCTGGAAGATGCTTTGCGGCCGGGCGGCGGCGATGGTGAAGGCGTCTCCCGCAGCGGGTGCCCCTTCGACGGGCACGCTGAGGAAATTCGCCCCTCCACTGGTGGCGGGGATGCCGATGCTCTGGCCGGGGGTATAACCGGCGCCCGACACCACGGTGCCGGAACTGGCATTCCAGCTCGCGGAGCCCACGGTGCCGGCGCCGCTGGTGATGCTGTAGGCAGTGCCGGAAGCGGCAAAAGTGATCTGGTACTGGCTCTGCTGAACAACGAGATGCTGACTGGCGGCGCCGGGGTCCAGCACGCTGCCGGGCCCCATGGTGGCGGTGCCGCTGCTGCCGCTGTTGGCGGCGGCAGCGCTAACCGTGAAGCTACCGTTACCCGCAGGAACATTCATGAATACCGCGCTGCCCGCCTCGGAGACGGGCATGCTCAGGCCCGGTCCGATCATCAGCGACTTCTGCGCGCCGTCGCCCATATATTGCACGTTGCCGTTGGCCTGCAACTGAAAGGGTTGCGTGCTGCTCCGGGACCCGGCAAAAACATATTGACCGTTGGCATTCTGGGTGTTGGCGAGCTGCACCAACTGCTGCAGGTTGCCGGTCATGGCGGCGGCGGCATTCTGGCGGTCCTGGGCACTCACGGTGGCGTTGTTCATCTGCACTGCCAATTGCTGCACTTGGCTGACGAGGCTGTTGACGCTTTGCAGAACGCTGGAACTGAGCTGCAGGTCCTGCTGACTGCTCTGATTGGCCTGCTGATAGGCGCCCAGATTGGAGAGCTTGGCACTCAGATTGAGCACCTGGGCATTGGCGACGGGATTAGCGGCGGGATTGCTGAGGGCATTGCCGGTGGAGAGCTGCTGGCTCAGGTTGTTGAGGGTGCTCTGCTGGTTCAGCATGCCGCTGAGGCCGGTGCTGTAAAACTGCTGGGTGCTGACGCGCATAGGTCCTCCTTACAAGGCCTGAATCAGCGACTGAAACAAGCTGTTGCCCACCTGTATGGCCTTGGCCGCCGCTTGGTAGGCTTGCTGATACTGAATGA